>NZ_JBPPZG010000055.1:0-19866 GCF_051918545.1 Pseudogracilibacillus amylolyticus (SeqCode)
TTACTTTGCACTTCATTTCGAACAAAATAAGCACAAACCTTTTATTTACAAGGATTTTCAATTTATTCAGTAGACCCTAATTATTTGTGCTTTTTCATATTCACCTTCGAATAAAAAGGCATCGTCATCTTTTGGATCTCGTTTTTCAATATAGAGTTGCTGTACATCAGGTCCTGTGTTCGTCACTCCCCAAGCAATATGTTCATTATGTCCCAAAATTATTCCAGGCACGCCGGCAAAAATTACACCACTCACATTGAGGTCTTCTGCTTCTAAATGCATCTGGTACCAAATAGAAGGTGTTCCCAAACCTAGATGTGGATCATCAGCAAGAAGAGGTTTTCCAGATGCAGTTTTTTCACCACTAACGACCCAATTATTACTCCCATTAAAAGGGTCAGGAATAATTGCATCCTTAAAGCTTGCAACAATATCAATCTCCTCTTCTATAATAGTTTTTCGATCTTTCGGATAGCTTGGGAATAATTCATACGCTTTTTCCGATGAAAAATTATTAAGTAAATAATAATTAAACGCCTGCCTTTCCCAGTGTCCACCTAAGTCAAATGCCATATACTTACCGACTGTTAATGAATCTATCGGGGTCCAAGGTTCAGGTTTAGCCCCAATAAACATAAATTCAATCGGTAATGATCCGTTCCTTATTGCTTCTTCAATATATACATTCACACCGTCGCTAAACCAGTCTAAAACGTTTTTTGCTTCTTCATCATAAATTTCATAAGACTTTTCTGCGGCTCTTCTTAAGCCTAGTGTCCGAAAATATTTATCACTTGAAATAGTCGCTTTTCCAACAATTTCACTTAATGTCCCGGATGCTTGTCTGCGTGCTAATTCCATTTGGAAAAGTCTGTTTTGCGCTTGGACATATCCTTGAGCCATATAGAGATCTTTCAGGTTATTTGCTTTGATATGAGGAACTCCACTTTCATCTGTCGTAACAGTTACTGTTTCCGTTACTGGTAATTCAATTGTTCCTTCGATTTGTGGGAGAGATTTATCTATTTTGTTATTAAAATAAAAGTATCCGATTATTATAAGGAGCAATAAAAATAAAACTATTATTCCAATCCATCGCAGCCAAGGTGTAATTACGATTTTCTTTTGCTCTTGCATATAAAATCCCCCTTTTATTTTTATAAATGCGTGTTCAAAAAAGGATAAAAAGGACCAAGTCGGCTTACGGAAGATTCCCTGCTGCATTTAGATACATGAGCAAACGCTCTAGCACGAAGAAAAAGTGCTTTCCTTTTTCAAGGAGCGGAGAAGCAAGCCAACGAGCTTCCACAGGATGTGGTGACTTCGACGTTCGACACAGGACGTGTCGGTATTTAGTCGAAGTTCCCCTAATGAAGTGTCATTTTTACCGGACTTTTTGAACATCCTCTATAAGCCAAAAATCTTTTTAATATGTATTAATACTAGTTTATCAGTCTTTCAATGAAAAAAGCACCCTAATTTCAGAGTGCTTAACGTGCGTGTACACTTCTTAAAATGGTGCTTGATTTAACCATTGCCCTCCGTCCATTGTTACTACTTCGCCATTTATGTACACTGCATCTTTCGATAATAGAAAGTAAGCAAGCCCAGCAATTTCTTCAGGGGTACCAAATCGCTTTAATGGAACAGATTGCCTCGTTCGTTCCGCCATCTCTTCCGAAAGCATAAGTTTATCCGCTCCTCCAGTTCGCTCAATTGGGCCTGGTGCAATTGCATTTACTCTTATTCCATACTTACTTCCCCACTCAACAGCAAGTGTTCTCGTTAAACTTAATACCCCCGCTTTTGCCGCTGCATTGTGAACTACTCCAACACCAGCATCCCAGGCATATGTTGCGACCATATTTAAAATAGAGCCTCGTTTCTTCTCTTTAATCCAATACTTCCCAACTGCTTGGCTGCAATAAAAAGTTCCATTTAACACAATATCGATTACACTATTCCAACCATTAACAGATAAATCTTCTGCTGCAATAATAAAGTTTCCTGCTGCATTATTAATAAGATGATCAATCGTTCCAAATTCGTGAACGGTCTCAACTACCATCTTTTCTACATCTTCAATATTTCGTACGTCCATTTCAATACAATAGATTTTTCCTGAGGTTGGATTAAGTTCTTGCTTTGTGGCTTCTAACCGTTCCATACTGCGACCAGTAATAACGACATTAGCACCCCCATCCGCCAAACGTTTTGCCATATATTTTCCCATTCCGCTCGATCCACCAGTAACAATCACTGTTTCATTAAGCATTTTATTCCTCCTCGTAATAATAAAAAATGGCATCGCTTTCATCAATCTCCAATCTTGAATGAACAGCCATTCATTTAATCCCTTTATCTAACTATAACAAATTATTATTGAAATACAAGATCGAAAAAACAAAAATTTTGTTATATATTAGGAGATTTTAACAGAATCAACCCATATCCCCCTCTAAAAAGGATAATATGGGAGGTATTTATAGATAAGAGTAAGTTATCTTCTGCTCACCCCATCTCAGAATAAATAAAGGCGTTAAATGGAGTGTGAAGGCGTTTGCTTTAAAAATTGCCACTGGTTACCATATTAAACATAAAGAAAACTCGCCGATTAGCAAACTGGCAGGTGCAGCTAGAGGCGTAGTTGAACTTACGACGCACAGGAGTGCTAGTGCCGACGTTGTCACAGGACATGACGCTGTTAGTCCGCTTCCATTATGTACCATGCTTTGCGGATTAATTTGCAAAACCAAACTCGTCGTGTGGCAAACCAAAAAGGCAAACAGCTGGAGAGTTTATTTTCAGCGTACCCTGTAAATAAGAAAAGATCTTATTTACGCAAAATATCAGGAGGTGAACCGCCGTTAGCAAAGTATTAGAAAAAACGGCCATTACTGTAAGAACTGGAGAAGAAATTTATTTTAGAGAACCAACCGAAGATGATGGGAGTGAAATGTTTCGTATTGTTAAAGAATCCAAAGTACTCGATGTTAATTCATCATACAGCTACTTAATGTGGAGTAAATTTTTCAATAAAACATCCATCATCGCTGAATGTGAAAATAACGAAGTAATCGGGTTTGTCTCGGGGTTTTTACAACCGGAATCTCCGGATACTTTATTCATATGGCAAGTTGCTGTTGACCATAAACATCGTGGGAAAGGATTGGCGACGAAGCTAATTGAACAATTGTTAAATCAATTAAAAAGTGAAAAAGTAAATTATTTGGAGGCAACAGTAACTCCATCAAATAAGTCGTCAAGTAAACTGTTTAAAGGAATTGCGAAAAAGAACGAAACAAATTGCACTGTTTTTGAATGTTTTTCAGAAGATCAGTTTCCTGATCCTTCGCATGAACCGGAAATGACGTACCGAATTGGACCATTAAAGTAGGATAAGTGCAATAAAATATTAAAATTTATGGAGGTTAATTAACTTAATATGACAACCGTAACGGAAGATCCCAATATTACAATGGACGTTTTTGATGAACACGAATCTGAGGTGAGAAGCTATAGTCGTAGTTTTCCAACCGTGTTTAAAAAAGCGAAAGGATACAAACTCTGGGATACAGATGATAAGGAGTATATCGACTTTTTCGCGGGCGCCGGAACGTTGAACTATGGACATAATAATGATGCAATGAAACAATTACTCATTGAGTACATCGAAAGTGATTCAATCACACATAGTTTAGACATGGCAACGATTGCTAGAGGAACCTTTTTGAAAAAATTTGATGAAGTTATTTTACGTCCAAGAAATCTTGACTATAAAGTGATGTTCCCTGGACCAACAGGAACGAATGCTGTTGAAAGCGCCTTAAAGCTAGCCCGTAAAATAACAGGAAGAACCAATATTATGAGTTTTACGAATGCATTCCATGGAATGACGATTGGTTCGTTATCCATTACAGGAAATGCTGCAAAACGAGAAGGTGCTGGAATTCCTTTAACTCATTCGGTTTCTATGCCTTTTGATAAATACAACTCTAAAGCTGATTCCCTTTCCCTTATTGAAAGTTATCTTGAAAATAGTGGTAGTGGTGTTGACCTGCCAGCAGCTATTATTGTTGAAACGGTTCAAGGTGAAGGCGGAATTAATGCCGCAAGTGTGGAATGGCTCCAAGGTATCGAAAAAGTATCCAGAAGATTTGGGATATTACTAATTGTCGATGATATCCAAGCTGGTTGTGGTAGAACTGGAACTTTCTTTAGTTTTGAACCAGCTAAAATCAATCCAGATATTGTTTGCTTATCAAAATCACTTGGTGGATATGGTCTTCCAATGTCAATTACATTATTTAAGAAAGAGCATGATGTTTGGGAGCCGGGTGAACATAATGGCACATTCCGTGGTAATAATTTAGCGTTTATTGCAGCAACGGAGGCTCTAACCTATTGGGAAAATGATAATTTATCACAAGAGGTTGATAATAAAGCCGAGTTAATGCATGAGTTTACTAAAAAAATATCAAACGAGTATCCTCAGTTAAAGGCTGAGCCGAGAGGACGTGGCATGATGCAAGGCGTTGCGTGTCATGTAGATGGTATCGCCGGTAAGATTTGTGAAGAAGCATTTCAGCGTGGTTTGTTAATGGAGACTTCCGGACCAAAAGATGAAGTATTTAAGTTTTTGCCACCGCTTATCATTGATGAAGAGGGTCTCAAGAAAGGATTCGACATCATTGAAGATAGTATTAAAGCAATTTTAAAATAGAATCATAGTCTTTATGACTATTGTGCTCGAGCAAGCTGATTTGCTGCTCGAGTCTTCATTATAGAAATTCTTTAAACTGACTTATACTAGATAAAAAGAATAGAGGAGAATAAAACATGATTGTAAGAAACCTAGATGAAATTATCAATACAGAAAACGAAGTAAAAGCAGATACATGGTCAAGCCGTCGTTTCCTTTTAAAAAAAGATGGCATGGGCTTCTCTTTCCATGAAACAATTATTTATGCCGGAACAGAAACACATATTCACTATCAAAACCACTTAGAAGCTGTCTATTGTGTTGCCGGAGATGGCGAAATTGAAACTGTTAAAGACGGAAAAGTGTATCCGATCAAAAACGGCACGATGTACGCATTAAATGAGAACGACGAACATTATTTACGTGGTGGTAAAGAAGATATGCGCTTAATTTGTGTTTTCAACCCGCCACTCGTGGGAACGGAAACACATGATGAAGATGGCGTTTATCCATTACTTGATGATGAAGAATAATACGCAAAATGGCTTCAGTCCTTTTTTCGGGCTGAAGCTTTTTAATTATTTCATGATTTAAGCGAATTTTGACTTTGGCTTACGTCTAAATAAAACGGACTCATACCGATAAAATCCACCAAGCGGATTCCGGCGAGTGTTTAGTTCTGGAAACGGACGAGAGTTGATCTACCGAACGGATTCAAACTTATTTTTGCTCCAAAAATGGGCGGGAGTCGATCCATCGAACGGATTCGATCATGTTTTAGATCCAAAAACGGGCGGGAGTCGATCCATCAAACGGATTCGAACATGTTTTTGCTCCGAAAACGGGCGGGAGTTGATCCATCGAACGGATTCGAACATGTTTTAGATCCCAAAACGGGCGGGAGTTGATCCATCGAACGGGTTCGAACATGTTTTAGATCCCAAAACGGGCGGGAGTCGATCCATCGAACGGATTCGAACATGTTTTAGATCCCAAAACGGGCGGGAGTTGATCCATCGAACGGATTCGAACATGTTTTAGATCCCAAAACGGACGAGAGTTGATCTACCGGACGGATTCAAACTCATTTTCGCTCCGAAAACGGACGGAAGCAGATCCAACAAACGGATCTTAACATATTTTAGCTCCCTAAACAGAATTGGCTACTAGACATTAGTGCGGGGTGTACGAATTACCTTATTTTGCTCGTATTACACCCCAACATGATAAACTTTCAAACATATACAATTCACCGACTTTTTACAAGTAGATCCACTGCTTCTTTCACTATTTCTTCTTCCGATTTATTATCTTCATCTATTTTTTGAATACATTCAATTAAATTAGTACTAACAATAACGCCAATAGTTCGATCGATTGCAGAGCGTGATGCGGATAGCTGAGTAATGACATCTTTACAGTCTTTATTCTCTTCCATCATTCGCAAAACACCTTTTATTTGTCCCTCAATTCTTTTAAGTCGATTTTTTATTTTTTGATCATATTCCATTTAAAAGATCCACCTTTCTTGTACATCTTACATTATACCCAGTACTGTATGAAGTCAAAAAAATTTGAAATAAACAGACTGCTTGATTCTATTATACCCTATACGGTATATTGATTTCAACAAGTATAAAGTTAAAAGATCGAAAATGTTATAGGATGGTGCAGATGATGGATTATATATTTTTGCTACTGATTATTCTTGGTATTATCTTCTTTTTTACTCGAATGTTGCCAGTTAAAGGTATCGGCTCTGTTAGTACTGCAGAATTGATACATTTATTAAATGATAAAAACATACAATTTATCGATGTTCGAACACCAGCTGAGTTTAAAAATAATCACCTACAACAATTTCAAAATATTCCGTTACATGAACTTGCAACAAAAGCAAAGAAGCTAGATCCTACTAAAGAAACAATATTAATTTGTCAAAGTGGGATGCGTAGTATGCGAGCAGCAAAAATATTAAAAAAAGCCGGTTTCACCAATCTAGTAAATATTAGAGGAGGAATGAACACTTGGCATCCATAACTTTCCCATCTTATTTTAAGATAAGATGGATTTTTTTCCTCCATATAGTATTATATAGGTAAACGAAAGGAGAGATTCAAGTGAACGAAAAGGATGCTGTTCGGAAAGCTTTTTCTAAAAACAAAGATGCTTACATCATAAGTTCCACCCATTCCAAAGGTTCAGATTTAGCTTTATTAAAGGAATGGATTAACCCTCAAAAAAATATGAATGTACTTGATATTGCAACTGGCGGAGGACATGTCGCAAAACATCTATCTCCTTCTGTAAAATTTGTCCACGCTACAGACCTTACACAAAGTATGCTTGAAAATACAGCAAAACATTTACATGACTATGAAAATATTGAATTTATACTTGCCGATGCGGAAGATCTGCCCTTTCTTAATAATCGATTTGATGTAGTCACCTGTAGAATTGCCGCCCACCATTTTCCTACACCTGAAAAATTTATAAAAGAAGTTTATCGAGTTTTAAAACCCACTGGTAAGTTCATTTTCATTGATAATATTGCTTCAGAAGATAAAGAACTTGATCATTTTATCAATACTTTGGAAAAAATGCGTGATTTCAGTCATGTTCGATCGCTTAAAATCTCTGAGTGGAAACAATTACTGGAACAAGTAAACTTGGAGATAATAAAAGAAAATAGAAGAAAAAAAGTATTACCTTTTGATGAGTGGAGTAAACGAACTTTAGATACAGAGGAACAAATACGCGAAGTCGCTGATTTTTTATTACACAGCTCTAAAGATATACATAATTATCATCAAATAAAAATAAATAATGGAATGATCGATAGCTTTGCAATAGATGAGTGGATGGTATTGTGCGAAAAATAATCGTGTCTGAGTTATTCGAAAAACCTATAAAAAATCGTTGGAGAACTCCTCAGAAAGGATGCGTCTCCAACGACTTTTCTCACTTAAGCACTCATATTTTTATCTTCTATATCCTCTTTACGCCGAAAATACTCTCTTAATTTAGAAGTGCTTATTTCAATTAAAGGCTGCCATATACTTACAATAAACTTACTTGATAGAATAAAGACGATTGCCACTGAAATAACAACAAAACCAATGAAATCAAGGAAATTATCCATATATAAAAATTCCGTTTGTCGGAAGTATTGAATAATAAACCCGTGCAGTAAATAAACATAGAGTGTTCTTTCCCCAAGTATCGTAAAGGAATAACGTTTTTCCGGAATCCATGCAAGAACAGATGCAGCCATAAGGGCCGAAGTAATATAAACTGAGAGTCTTGCAATTCCTCCTAATGTCTCCGCACCTAAAGTACTGTAAGATTTTGATGCAAGTAACCAACCTGAATTTATATCAGGTAAGTAGTATATTAACACCGCAAATGATGCCATAACAATGATAGAAAGAACTCGCGCACTGTTTTTCTTTAAAACTCGAATTTGATCGATAGAAACCCAATATCCAATCAAGAAAAACGGAAAAAACACGAATGTTCTTGATAAGCTAAATGTATGACCAACTTGATCAAAATATCCGATTACTGTCCCTAAAATTATAGCCAAACTAATTCCAACGAAAGCAGGTAATTTCCGGTAGAGTATTAGTAAAAGATGCCAACAAAATAAGCTACACAAAAACCATAGAGACCAATGTGGATAAAAGATACTATCTGTCAGCCAATCGCTCTTTCCAATATAAAAATAGTATCCTGTGTATATTGCTTGAAAGATGAAATAAGGAATAATTAACTTTTTAGCCAGTTTCATAATATATTTTAGGTTACCGGATCCTTTCGCAAAAAAGCCTGCAAGAAAAATAAAGGCTGGCATATGAAAAGTATAGATCCATGTATATAATGTACCAAGGCTTTTTGAATCCCCTATAAAAGGCTGGATGAGATGACCAAAAACAACGAGAAAGATTAATAATAACTTTGCATTATCAAAATAAGCATTTCTTTCCAACTTTATCAACCCTTTTTAACACGAAATGCACAAAAAATCAGCTCCCGTGTGCAAATATCTCATAACTAGTGTAATAAATATATACCCTGTTCCTCAACCTTTTAATCTTATATTACAACGGTTTAACTGTATCGTTATTCGATTGTAAAAATTGTAACTATTTTGTTTCAAAAGAAAAAACTAGTTTCATATCGACAGAAAACCAGTTTTTTCGCGATTTAAGTAATTTCCCGGGCAATAAAACATGTTATGAAGTGGCTCTATTCGACATTGCTCAACCTATTTGCATTGGATTTATCATCTTTTCCAGCATACCAATTATACTTACTGCGGCCAAATAACTAGTATTAGAATTAGCGGGTAATGGCTCGTTTGTAATTGTAAATGCTGCCTTGCCAAATTCCCCTACCACTTCAATCGAATGAATGTTTTTACTAATAGTTGGATCAGCAATAAGTGTTACTTTCGTCCGATCAAACCCAATCCCTGCGAGCGCCAGCGCAATCGAAACATTCATATTTCTTGGGTATTTTTTAATAGCGTCTCTAGCTTTTCCATCAAAAATTACTGTTGATTCATCAATCGGCTTATCAATTAATGTATGTGCAGGTTTTCTTGTAACGAGTGTCGCTTCATTCAGTATTCCCACTGCAGAGGTGTTTTGAATTAGATCAAGTCCCCCAATCGCTCCCGAAGGTAAATACAATTTCCGATTGAACGTATCAGCAATTGTTTTAATTTCATTTAAGAAATCTTCTTCAGCAAGTGCTCCAATACTAATTAAAACAGTCTCTTTTTGTTTCAAGACCGTTGGCAACAAGCTTCTAATCGCTTTAATATTCGCTGCTTCTATGACAATATCTATTTCCGACTCTAAAAATTTTTCAATATCTGTAAATAATTCAATATCATATTTCGTTTCTAAATGTCCATACTTTTCATCGTTTCGGACAAAAACACTCGTTACCATTATTTTTTCATTTCTATTTTCATTCAATTCTTCTAATAAATAAGTGGCAATCGCTCCCGCACCAATTATACCTATTTTCACCTTAAATCCCTCCCCCTATTTTACAGTATAGTAGAAAATACCATCACGGACTTCCTTTTCCACTTTTTGCAAAAGTTCCAGCCGGTCCAAATGGCCAATCACTTCCGACATGATAAGTGGAAATAGTTTTTCGTACCGGTCTTTATATAGTAATTTAGCTAGCTCAGCAGCATTTCGGGCTTCATCCAATTTTGTAAGTATTTTATCTGCCTTTTTCTCAATTCTAGTCACTTTTTGGTCAATTGCTTGATAGGGGTTTTTAATCGTTTCGCCATGGCCAGAATAAATAATTTTTAAAGGTAGTTCAGCCACTTTTTTTAATGAACGTTCATACTGAATAAGTGATTTAATCCGTTTACCATCAAAACCAAGATCTACTAACGCATTACTCGAAGAATGTTCAATTACAAGATCACTAGCAAATAAAACTCCCGTCTCTTCATCAAATAATGCAATATGATCTGGTGCATGCCCAGGTACTTCGATAACGTCGAACCCAAAAATCTTATCACCTTCAGCTAATGAAGAGATTTTCCCATTAATTTTTTGTGAATCATTGTTATCGATTGCTTTTTTTAATCGATCAATTTGTCTATCTCCTTCTGATCCACATCCCATCTGCGCGTATAAATCTTCAAAGAATGATACACGGGCGTTTAAAAATGCCGATTCCCTTTTTAACCGAATCCATGCATCTGGATGAGCATAGACAGGAATTTCCTTCTTAACACGAATGCGATTGACTAACCCAATATGGTCTGCATGATTATGGGTTAAAATAATCGCATCCAAGTCTTCTAATGCAACTTTGGCTTTTCGTAAAGTCTCGATAAAATATTCCCAACATTTGTCTGTATTTACTCCCGCATCAACGAGAAAAACAGCATCATTATGTTTTACTAAATAAAAATTAAATGTTTTTAATGAAGATGAAGTCGAAACAATAATTGGATGTATTGTCGGTAATGTTACAGATACTTTCATAGTGATTCTCCTACAGTGTTTGTATCGTTATTATATCATGACAGTTAAACTACTCACCACTTAACGGCCTTTCGATCAGTTAGAAGTACGATTGCTTCAGGCAGGATGTTCTTACATACTTGAATTAAAAATCATTCTTATTAAAAATAAATGTACACAAGTTTTGGAATCGAAGTGGTATAAACTTCTAGTCCAAATAAAAGGTTGTAAAATTGCATTGATCAGATTGGTCTATTTATGTTACGATTAACTCGACCAATACGGTCTAACTTTTATAAAGGAGGTATAAGCGATTAAATCATTTAATAATCTAGACAAAAGAAAACAAACGCAAATTTTGAATGCTGCCATGAAAGAATTTGCCGATAAAGGTTACGAGCATGCTTCAACAAATCGAATTGTTAAACAAGCAGGTATCGGAAAAGGAATGTTGTTTTACTATTTTAATTCAAAAAAAGATCTTTATCATTATTTAATTTCTTATAGCATTCAATTTTTGGAAGTTAATTATATGAACAAAATTGATATGAAAGAAACAGATTTTATTGAACGATTGAAACAAGCAACCATTCTAAAAATGAAAACGTTTGATGAACATCCAGATGTATTTTATTTCTTGGGAACCATCTTACTGAATGAAAATGTAGTTCTACCTAAAGAATTACAGAAGCAATATGATAACTTACAAACCCTTGCTTATTCGTTAATATATGACAATATCGATACCTCATTATTTCGAACTGATGTTAATGTAGAAAAGGCCTTTCAGTTAATCCGTTGGTCGATCGACGGTTATCAACATCATCTTATTCAGCGACTCCAAGGAAAGAAGTTTACTGAAATTGACTTTGATCCTTTATGGGATGAATTTTTTCAATATTTAGATGTATTACGCATTGCGTTTTACGAAGATAACATAGATTAGAAGATCTCAAAAATTCCTTCTAGTCCTTAGTCGTACTAAATTCGGAGCTTACTCCACTTCTTTGAAAGTCGTTAGTTTAAAACGTAGTGGGGATCAATGATGGGAGGCATTATTATGAGTGTTTTGCAAACGACTAATTTAACAAAAAAATTTGGTAAGTTTACTGCACTTGATAAGATAAATATCGAAGTAAATAAGGGAGAAATATTTGGTTTTATTGGTCCGAACGGTGCAGGTAAGTCAACAACAATTCGAATATTACTCGGTATATTGAATGCTACTTCGGGTAAAGCCGAGATTTTCGGTAAAGATGTTTGGAGAGAAGCTGTTGCTATTCATAAGCAAATTGCTTATGTTCCAGGTGATGTAAATCTTTGGCCCAATTTAACTGGTGGAGAGGTAATTGATTTATTTATGAAACTACGAGGACCAAATCATTCAGATAGAAAACATCAATTAATCGAAGAATTTAAACTCGATCCTACCAAAAAATGCCGTACCTACTCCAAAGGAAACAGACAAAAAGTTGCGCTCATCGCGGCACTATCTTCAGATGCAGATTTATATATTTTTGATGAACCAACTTCTGGTCTCGATCCATTAATGGAACGAATTTTCCAAAAAAAAGTTCTTGAGGTAAAACAATCCGGTAAAAGCGTCCTTCTTTCTAGTCATATATTATCTGAAGTAGAAAAATTGTGTGATCGGATTGGAATTATCCGTGATGGTAAAATTATTGAAACTGGTACATTAGCTGAACTGCGACACCTTACAAGGACTAATTTAAGGGTTGAAACGAAACAACCTTTGACTGGACTTGATATGATTGCCGGGATTCATCATTTGGAACAAAAGGAAGGTATAGCATCTTTTCAAATTGATTCCGAACACCTTGACGCAGTGATTAAACATATAAGTAGTTTTGGAATAGTCAAATTAGAAAGTGCACCTCCAACTTTAGAAGACTTATTTATGCGGCATTATGAAGGATCTGACGCTAAAGTTGCAGGTGGAAAAAATGAGTAATGACAATTTTTTCTTGGGGAGGTGGTATGATTGACAGAGCAACTTTTCAAAACGACTGGCAAATTGATGCGATTTATTTTACACCTTGACCGAATCCGTATTCCAATTTGGTTTATTTCACTTGTTTTAACAACCGTTGTCATCGCTAATACATTTAACGGTTTATATGGAACAGAAGCGGAACGACAAGGGATAGCTGAAACAATGAAAAATCCTGCGATGATTGCGATGGTCGGACCAGGTTTTGGTTTAAAAAATTACACAATTGGGGCTATGATGGCACATCAAATGTTATTGTTCACTGCAATTGCTATTGGAATCATGAGTATCTTACTAGTTACACGACATACGAGAGCAGATGAAGAGAATGGACGAATTGAGTTGATTCGCTCCCTTCCGACTGGCCGCTTAGCTAATTTAACATCTACTATTTCAGTTGTTAGCCTCGTGAATATTTTTCTTGCTCTTGTCATTGGGTTTGGTTTATATTCACTAGGAATTGAAAGCATGGACTTAGAAGGTTCCTTATTGTATGAAGCAGCCCTAGGTGGAACAGGAATTTTTTTTACCGCCCTTACAGCGGTCATTGCACAGCTTTCTGAAAACTCCCGTGGTACAATTGGTTTGTCGATAACCGTTCTACTGCTTTCCTATCTTGTTCGAGCAATCGGTGATGTTAGCAATGAAGCTCTTTCTTGGATTTCCCCACTTGGATGGATTTTGCAAACAAAAGCTTATGTTAACAATTCTTGGTGGCCAATTGTTTTGATCATAATCATTTCGGCAATTCTTATATTGCTAGCTTTTTATTTACATGCGATTCGGGATTTAGAAGCGGGCTTTCTTCCAGCACGACCAGGGAAAAAACATGCTTCGGTATTTTTACAAAGTCCATTGGGATTAACTTTACGTCTGCAACGAACAACACTCATTTCATGGGCAATCGGCTTGTTTGTCCTAGGTGCTTCCTATGGATCTGTTTTTGGTGACTTAGAATCTTTTTTTAATGATAACGAAATGATCCAACAGATACTACCACAAATTGAAGGAGTATCGTTGACTGAACAATTTATTACATTATTAATGGCAATCATGGCCATAATCGCTACGATCCCATCTCTTATGGTAATGCAAAATCTACTTAATGAAGAACGGAAAAATCGTACCGAACATTTATTAAGTAGAGCTGTTTCACGGACAAAACTGTTAAGTAGTACGTTTATTATTTCAATTGTAACATCGTTTATCATGCTCTCCTTAACTGCGATTGGACTTTGGTCTGCAGCAGTTAGTGTGATGGATGAACCTATTGCGTTTTCAAACATTTACAAGGCCGCAATAGTATATTTACCGGCTATTTGGATTATGGTTAGCTTGGCCGCTTTACTCGTTGGATTTCTACCGCGTTTCGCAAATTTCATTTGGTTATATTTATTATTCTCATTTACTGTTGTATATTTAGGAGGATTATTACAATTTCCAGACTGGCTCCAAAACCTCTCCCCATACGGTCATGTACCGGAATTACCCGTAGAAGAGCCTAATATATTAGCTATGTTTGTATTGTTTGTTATTGCTTGTGGTATTGCGGTCGTTGGATTTATCGGGTATACCAAACGGGACATAAATGGGTAGAAATCTATCAAAAAATAGCCTGTGCTCCATCATGCACAGGCTAAAAGTTTTTCCTCCTACTTCCATACTTCCAAATAATAATTCTCCCAATTCAATGAAGTGGGGGTCCCTAAATCACTTCACCAAATAAAATGTTATTTCATTATACAGTTACTTTTCGGGTCTAATTAGATGCCATTATAATTGCCGCTCCTAACGACAAAACAAATACACTATCCTCCTTCCTTCTTGAATTAGTGTCCTCAATACTTACCGCCTCTTGATAAGCAAGGACAACTTTCATACTTACACCATTAGCATAATCGATTATAATATTACCGTCAAAATGGCAAGTTTGCTTTTTAAGATGCATTTTACCTAGTAAAATCCAATATTTCTCTAGGGAAAAATTGAATAATTCGAACCTCTAAAACACAGATTTTTTAATTTTGTACAATTTTTAATTATTTTTAAACATTCTTATCCACATGACAAAAACAACGATAACAATAGCGATTAAATAGCACTCGGTGCCATAAGGTATTTGTAAAATAAGAAAATGCACTCCCGCAAAAATTGCCGAGATAAACATTAATCCAAATGTTAGGATAGTATTGCTAGATCCTTGTTTTAAACTTTCAAACGGTTTAGAAAATGGAAGACTCCCTTTATATGTTATGTGGATGATGAAAAGGGATTGTAGAATCGCAGCAAAAAATACAATGATTAAATCGAGAATGATTTTTGATGTAAAAATATAAGTATATATAATTGAAACAAACAAAAATATTGGTACGTAGAATTTCACTAAAAAAGCTTTTAGTGTTGCGCGATACATTAAGCCGGGATGCCGAAAACCTGCTACAGGAAAAATCCACGCTCCTTTATAATTGCCAGAGAATTGTAACATATAAACAATCGTACCAACGACCAAATTGACAAAATATATCCATAAATACATATTTCCCATGCTAATTTCTTCCATTGTACGATAACTCAATTCATTGTAAATAAAAATAAATGGAAATACGAGAGCCATACCGAGTGAAGGATATACTTTTAACTTAAATTCACGCTCTTCTCCCATCATTTTAATTGCAAAACGAAAAAACATCCGTTCTTCCTTTTTAAAACAGACGATGCGTTCTAAGATCTAACTAACTTTTCCTTTTCCACTTTTCGGTTTTCTGGCGTTTTCCATTAACTTTTGTAAGTTTCTTTCAAATGAAGGCATGAGTCGATAATAAGAATAGATAGCGATAATCGGTACAACGATGGCAAGGATCGTTAGTATGATAAGTGGTCTTGCTGTATTACCGAATAAAAATAACTCATAAGGTGCAGCAAACCACATCGGTGGTATAAAGACATGCCACCAAGAAAAATCGTAAACCTTAAATAAATATGTATAATCAAATGCACGAAGGACGATTTGGTATCCAACAAAGATCCCTATAGATAAGGCGATTTGAATGTAGTTAATTAAGTCTTTCAATTGTTCCCCACTAAAAAAACGTAGAACAAAAATATAAACAAGAGAGGTTAAAGCAATAACAAATAAAAGAATGAAACAAATGGACACGACAAACAAAATGAAAAAAGCAATTCCATGGACAAATAACATAACAATCGCAGGTATAAGCGTAAATGCACCTGTCAACAAAACCATATAAATAAAGACATGAATAAATTTTGCCGCATTAATCGTTTTCGAATGAATCGGCTTTGTATAAAGAATAGTCGTATCCCTTAAATCTAACAAAACAACAGAAAAATCAGCGATCATAGAGGTCATGAGAAAAAACATCGTCATCCCATAAATGATGCTCATTTGAAACATAATTTCATTTCCAAAAACAAAAGGAATCAGAATTAAGCTAAAAAGCATATACAATCCAAGTGATTTAAGAAATTGATTTCCTTTAGATTCCTTTGATTGGTTGAAAATGGTTGGGATACGTCTCCCATCCATCGTAAATTTCATTTGAAGAATTTTCCGCATCACATCATAATCAATATGTAATTTTTCAAACACATGTCGGAATTGATCGAGAATTTTTAATGAACGAAAATCATTCATTTGACTCATTCCCCGTAACAATCTGAACGAACTTTTCCGCTGTCTCCTTATGCGCATCAAAACCTGTTAGTTGATTAAAAATGCCTTCCAAAGATCCTTCTTTATTCTGTTCTTTTAATTCCTCAAAAGTCCCGTCCGCGGCAATTTTTCCATTCACTAATAAAACAATCCGATTGCTAATCCGTTCCACAACATCCATCATATGAGACGAATAGAAAATTGTTTTTCCCTGTTCTTTTAGTTGTTCCATTATGTCTTTAATAACCATGACACTATTTGCATCTAAACCACTCAAAGGTTCATCAAGAAAAATCAAATCTGGGTTATGCAACATGCTAGAAACTAAAATTACTTTTTGTCGCATTCCTTTTGAAAAAGATGAAATACGCTTATGAAATACTTCTTCCATTTCAAATTGTGTTAAAAGAGCTAGCGCCTTTTCTTCCGCTTCTTTGCGACTCATCCCATAAAGTTCTCCAACAAAGGTTAAATATTCAGCAGCTGTTAACGTATCGTAAAGCTCAGCATTCTCTGGCACATATCCAATCCGTCGTTTGTAAGATACGTCACCGTTTGCGATGTTTTCTCCAAAAATTTCAACGTTTCCCTCGTAATCATCAAGGAGTCCCAGCATAATTTTTAATGTCGTACTCTTCCCTGCTCCGTTTGGGCCAATGTAACCGATGATTTGTCCTCTGTATACGTCTAAATCAATTCCTTGTAAAACGCTATGTGTTCCAAAGTTCATTCTCAAATCTCGTAGACTCAATATTTTTTCATTTTGCATTCTGCCATCGTTCACACCTTTTCTTTCATAATTACATCAAGTCTATCATAATGACTAAAGTTAATAAATGGTATTTTCGAGGTGAGATTTAATTTTCTGAATAGCAAACCTATATTTTAGTTTTACCACCCAGCTTGTTAGATGAGCCACTCGACATCTTTTACTACCACTAAGCATGGTGCGCAAACGACTAAGCACCTTTCTGCTGCCACTAAGCATGGTACGCGAACCACTCAGCATCTTTTACTACCACTAAGCATGGTACGCGAACCACTCAGCATCTTTTACTACCACTAAGCATGGTGCGCAAGCGACTATGCATTTACCACACCGACTCAGCACCAACGCCTTTGACCCCTCCCAATAGTTTTCCATTCATACGAGAATGATTAGACCGTAAGCGTGACTCTACTCAATAATTTCCTACGATTTGATTTTACTATCGTTTCTATTTCTTGTTCATGAAAGTTTCTGGCATAACAACCGCAACAACTTCTCCTCTTGCACAACAGTCATTCCCGGCAAAAACTTCGGTTGTTACTTTCCACTTTTTCGGATGGATTTCTTCGACCTTTCCAACCGCATGAAGCGCAATCCCTTCAGGAGTTGGCTCAATAAAATCAACATGTAATGAAGCGGTAACAAAACGTGGTGGTTCTATTCCGTCCCCTGGTTCATGTCCATTTTTTCGATGTAAAGCGAGTGCTGCCGAACCAGTGCCGTGACAATCAATAAGAGAAGCGATTAATCCGCCGTAAATAAATCCAGGAATTGCTGTATGTTCTTTACGAGGTTGATAGATAGTAAGTGTATTGTCACCATCCCAACCTGTTCTTAGCTTTAGACCCGTCTCATTTAATCTCCCGCACCCGTAACACCAAGCATAATCATCTGCATATTCGTCTTGAATAGCAACAGTAATTTCTTTCATCTTTATCACTCCAAAATTAACTTATATATACTATTCATCCATTATACTATACTAATTTAGTAACTATTAAATGAATAGTGTATAATTAAAATTATCTTTATTAAACTGAGATGTGTTTATTAGACCCTTTTTCTTCAGTCTTCTTACCTGAAGGTAGCGTATTTTTTCAATACAACTTTGTTAAAACATAATTAAACGATTGGGTGTTATCATGAATCAACAAAAATACACGATTAAAGATAAGGCTTTTTGGAAAATAGTAATCGGTTTAGGCGCAGCATCATTTTTTATTTTTGCAACAATGTATTGCATGCAACCAATTCTACCAATATTAACAAAAGACTTTGACATCTCGATTTCTTTTGCTAGTTTATCCATGTCACTTTCAACCGTAGGACTTATTATTGGCTTAATTGTTATTGGATTTTTATCAGATCGAAAAGGGCGCACGCTATTTATCCACCTTTCGATTATCAGTACTACAATATTATTATTTATTATTCCATTGATAGAATCTTTCCTATTTGTAATCATTTTGCGCTTCATTCAAGGATTTACTTTAGCGGGTGTACTTGGGGCTGCACTTGCTTATATGGCAGAGGAAATTGATCAAAAACATTTTGGATTTGCCACGACTTTATATATTGCCTGTAATAGTGCAGGTGGCATGATGGGGCGTTTTATAACTGGTTTTGTTGCCGAGTCATTCTCTTGGCAAACAGCACTATATTTACTCGGTGTGTTTGGAGTTATTATTTTTTTATTTTGTTTTTTTACATTACCAAAATCAAAATATTTCACCCAATCTACAAGACTATTTATGGAAGATATTGCTGGATTTCTTTATCATTTTAAAAATCCTTCCCTGTTATTAATGTTTGGACTAGGAATTGTATTGCAGATGTCTTTTACCGGTATGTGGACTTTTTTACCGTTTCATTTGTTAGACGATCCGTACAATTTAACATTACAACAAATTTCTTACTTTTATTTTGCATACAGCTTAGGCGTTGTCGGAGCACCAATTGCGGGGTGGCTTGTAGGTAAATTTAGTATGAGTACAATTCGGCTGGCTGGAATTATCATTTTATCTGCCGGAATGTTTATCGTGCTTGGAACTTCACTTTTAGCTATTAGTTTGGGACTTGGTATTATTTGTCTTGGTTTTTTCGTTTCCCATTCACTTACAACGGCAACCGTTTCACAGGAAGCGACCCATCATAAGGGAAGTGCATCCAGCCTTTATCTCGTTGCTTATTATATTGGGGTATCGGCGGGAACGACATTACTCGCACCACTTTGGGAAACATTTGCTTGGCAAGGAATCGTCTTATTTGCAGCTATTTTACCAGTCGTTTATGTTGTAATCGTGAAAGTTTTGCAAACAAAATTAAAAAGAAGAGCGGAGTCATCAGTTTAAACTCCACTCTTCTTTTTTATAGAAATGATTCAGGAATTACTGTTAAATCAATACCCCATACGAGTGGGATAAAATAATAAATCGTTAACGTTACTAAAAAGATTCCGATTACATTCAAGGCAAATCCTGCTTTCATCATGTCTGGAATCCGTAAATATCCTGATCCAAACACAACCGCGTTTGGTGGTGTAGCAACTGTTGAGATTCCCACGGCTAAAGCCGCTGGCTCTAAACCTAAAGGTTTGACGAGTGGGATTCTTGCATGACTTACCGTTCGCAATCCATTTCTGTTTTGAACAGCCTGCAAGTTAAGGGGCATCTCATTGCCCCACCCCGTCTTGTTCCACCAATCTTGATA
>NZ_JBPPZG010000056.1:0-19677 GCF_051918545.1 Pseudogracilibacillus amylolyticus (SeqCode)
ACACCTTCAGGGTCTTTCGCCACATGAAGCGCTGTGTTATTTTGTTCTGGAGCTCCTTCATCTTTCAACGTCATTCCCGCAACAAATTTTTCATTATTAAGATAGATTTTCATCTAAATCACCTTTTATTTATCTTTCTTCTATTCTATCATGCTTTTTTTAAGTTTTAACCCTAACTAGCGCATAAATCACTATGTAGCTTTTTTTGCGACTCTGCATATTACACGAACCACTAAGCATATTTTCTTACGACTCTGCATCTTACAGGAACCACTATGCATCTTTTCTTGTGACTCTGCATCTTGCTCGAGCCACTATGCATCTTTTTTTGCCACTTCGCATTATTTTCAGCGACTCTGCATAAATTTCCGCCACTCCGCATCTTTGACAGTCACTAAGCATCTTTTGAAACCACTCAGCATCTTTTACTACCACCAAGCATGTGTCACAAGCAACTCAGCTTCTTTCACCACATACTTCTACTTAAAGACGATTCCCGCTTCCAGTCCATGTTGTTTCATCATTATCCTCAATAATTCCAAGTACCACATCAGTAATATTCGGTTCTCTAAGCAACTCATCTGTCAGCCTGAATTTTAAATCATCCGCTTCATCAAGTGTCAATCCTTTGATCAGCTCAACTGTAACTTCAACATGGTACGCTCTTCCCTCTTGAACAACACGCATACCGTAAATATCAACAACACAAGAGTCTGCTAAAATTTTCTCCGCAATGTTTTGCTCGACATCTGCCGGCGCAGATACCCCGATTAATCCCACCATGTTATCGTAGCCAACACGAAATGCAACAAATAACATAAGAATTCCGATTAAAATAGATATAAAACCATCCGCCTGCAGGATTCCGAAAAATTGTCCAAGTACAATTCCAATGATCGCCAGCACTGCACCAAGAGTTGCGACAATGTCCTCATAAAACACCAGTTTTGTCGCTGGTGCAGCTTTTTTCGCATTTTTAAAAGCAGATAAAAATAAATTAGTCCCATCTTCGACTTTTGCTTCCAGCTTAATTTCTTTCATCGTTTTTAGTAAAATATATCCATCAATAGAAAAGGATAATAATAAGACGATAATGTTCAATAAAAAGTCACTAGATTCCTGTGGATTTAAAAGCAACTCCCACCCTGACTTCATCGTTTCATATGCCATGACCGTAACGACGATAACCGCGACCATACAAACGATATTAATGATCCGGCCAAACCCGGTTGGAAATCGTTTTGACGGTTTCATTTCTGCTAAAATACTTCCAATAAATACAAATGTCTGGTTCACCGTATCTGCCATTGAATGCATAGCTGTTGCAAACATCGTTCCATTTCCACTAATTGCAGCAACGACAAATTTTGCCAATGAAATAGCCAAATTTCCTAGTGCAGCTAAACCGGATGATAAATTTCCTCTTTTAAGTAAGGTAAAGAAGCGCATTTATTTCACTCTTTTCAAAAAAGTATTCTTCTATGTAATTTTTGTCAGCTGCATAAATATATACATGGAGGCTTAGCTTTTATTAATATCTGTCGTCTTTAAAGGCAATTTCGCATCATTTTTCTTGAATTAAAAACAATTATTAACCGAATAACGGATTAAATATGACGTGTATCATAATATCAGCCGCCATATGTGCGATAAACGCATACTCCAACCCCTTTTTCCAATACAAATAACCGAACCACAAGCCCAATAAGCCATTTAACAGGACAGTCCTAACAACTAAAAGTGCCGATAATTCCCCGAACATTTGCGCAACGGCAGGTAAATGTCCAATCCCAAACAGAAGCGTAGCCAGAACGATTCCGATGTAAAAATAGACAGCTGGTATCGATTCTCTTTGTTTTCGGGTAATAATTGCGAGTAACCAAACGATAAATGTCATAACGAAAAAACGCACCATCAATTCTTCAGTAAATCCGCCATAAAACATTGCAAGCAGCCCTTGCCACCATGGTGCTACCGACACTTCTTCTGTGACTCCAATATTGGGCATAAATAAGAAATGATCCATTAGCATTACGAATAAAGCTCCAACAAAACTAACTACTGCAGCAATTAGTACCCAGTTTTTTTGTAAAGGCGGTACATCTTTTTTATCGAGCCATGCTTGAATGATCGGTGCCCCGAGCCCAGTTCGGTGCATACATCTTTCCCCGATTAAAACTAAAATGAATAATGTAATTGTTTGGGAGATAGTAGTGATGATGATACCGATTTCAATTGGAATATCCACTTCGCTAATCAATTCGGAATTCATTAATGTTGTCATTTGAAAAGGTATTGACACAACCAGACCAATAAATCCTAGAAGCGTAAGGAAAAATATAAATTTTATATTTATTTTATTTTCCTTTGTCATCGTTAAACTCCTTTCAAAAACATTCTTTTCTTAATATTAGCATTTTTCCATTAATATGAAAGGGAAATTTTTGCAAGAATCATGTTTTTTAATGAAACAATTGGTAATACTATTCTCGGGAGGATGGTAAAAATGAAACGAATAAAAATGTTCATTGTAGTTTTCGGATTACTTGCCGCTTTGACAGCTTGTGGAAATAATAACCCGAATGTTCCTAATGATAATAATGACGGAGTACACACGGAAAATACATCAAACAATAGAGACGTTGGCACGAGAACAAACGATGGTGATCGTGTTGCCGACAAATATACGTCACAAGTCGAAGATGAGATGCGCGCAAAAATGGACGAACTCGGTTTTTCCGAAATATCTGTAGAAGTAAAATATAACAACAATCAAGAGTATGAGGCAGAAATTGATCAAGATAAAAACGAACCAATCCGTGGTAAAGTAGACGATGAATTAAACGGCGTACTGCTACGAGGTGGAGAAGCATTCAATCACATTATTGACAGAGCAGAAAAGTTGAATCTATCGAGTGAAAGTAACGACCAAGAAGTAATTAAACAAGTACTCGAAGTATTTGATTTACCCAAAGACTACGTAGAATTCGAGTTCGAAATCGAATTTAACGATGGGAAAAAAATAGAAGTAGAAGATAGAAAATAAGCAGGAACATTCATTGCAAGTTCAGTTTCGTAGTACAAAAAGTAAAAAATACAAGTATAAATGAGCCGCAAATCCCAAATTAATTTGCAGCTCTTTTTTTGGTTGTTATATTAATATTTATATTTACCCAGAACCTACTTTATAACGTGCAGTTGGATATTGTTTTTCTTTCCAATAAGGACATGTCATTCCACCTTATGTAAAAGATCTCTTAAAGTTTGTTTCCAACTCCATTTATTGTGGTAGTTCTGACAAGTTGGTAGTTTAATCACTTCTTTATCTGTAATATGATTCAATAAAATATTTTATTTAACAAGAGCGCTCGTTTGCGGAAATAATAGTACCTATTTTTCATTGAATTCCAAAGAAATATCGTCTAATTGTATGTCAGGGTTTATAGTTAACAATGAATGTATAAGTTCACTTTCACTTTTTGGGGATATATTTATCACATCATATTTACTATATAGAACCTCCAATCTGTCAACGGACAGAGCAGGCGCTGTAAATGGATTTTTTGTTCTGCGGATTTTTTTGATCTCTTTAATCTTTATTTTACTTTTAAACGGACCATATCTTATTTTTAGATACTCTCCCTCAACCTTATAACCTGTTCCAAACCAAATCCATAATAGCAAAGTTAGAATCAATGCTGCTATGATATATCCCGGTATACTTTTATAGGTTATCAGTTGCCAACCAACAGGTTCTCCACCAAAAATATAAATTAAAATCATAAAAAGTATTAAACCCCAAATCATTAAAAAAAACCAAATGTCTTTTTTCGTTGGAAAATACAATAGTCTCTCCTCCGTTTAACACTAATTCAATTAAATAGCCCGATAAATGACTACCGTATTCAGCTAGCTTAATGTTTTGCGTCTTAATTTTTCGATACCTTTGGCAATTGAAGATTTCTTGCCCCTTCCGTTCTTATAATTCGTTAATTGTCTATGGAATTAATTAATATATTCTATAATGGTAAAACAATAAACAAATATAATTAGCAGGAAAACAGGAAATGATGTTTTTTCCAATATAATAATATCCACAATTAATATAAGAGGTACTATACATAAGAGCACAATATTTATTTTTTTTAGACTCGAAAAAAATTTATAGAGATTGGGGAAAATATCCCTTTTATCCTTCAATCTTTTCCAATGTACAAACCAATAAAAACTGCCTTGTAGTAAGATGAAATTTAAAACAAATAACATATAAATCAATGGATAACTGTGGTTTGAAGAAAAATGATAAAAATACACAATAGTAAAAATAACCGCAGCAAAAAATTCTCCCGTAAATAAATAGACAAGCCTGTTTTTTATCTCCTTCATTTTCCTCCCCCACTGCCAAAGATATCTTTGCTTTTTTCTCGCCTCAAAAATAATAATATTATTTAGCAATATAGTCCATTTGTTGAAGCAACGAATTAAAATAAATTAAACAAAGTATAACATAAACCCTCTAATAACCCGAAAAATTTTTAAGATTATTGATGAACGATAAGATTTAAATCGCACTTATATATTAGCATCTAATTCAAGTGTTATATTGATATACAATTCTCTAATTTTTTTATTGAAAATTAATATAAAAAGAGTAGTTCAATTAAAGGTGCGCTCTTGAACTGAACTAATTATATTAATTGCCTCTGCTTTTATGTTTACCGTAGAAAGCTCTATCTAAAGGTAAAATTTACATAATTAAGATTTTTTCGGTGATGCTAAGTTTTGGGAGGTGAAAAAAATGAAAAGACTTGGAATAATTTTAGCATCCATCATTTGTCTGTTTGTTTTATCAGCATTTGATAAATATAGTATTGTGGAAAATCCTGATCGTTACCCGAATGTTGATAATACACCTATGCAAAACGATGATGAATATATGCGTGAAAAAATGGCGGAGCTTAATTTTTCCGAAATAGAGATTGACGTGGAATATCAAGGTGGGAAAGAATATGAAGCCGAAATTGATCAAGATCGAAATGAACCTATTCTCGCCAAAGTAGAAGATGATTTGAATAATGTATACTTACGTGGCAGAGAAGCGTTTGATCATATTTTTGAAAGAGCTAGTAAATTAGATTTAACGAGCAATAGTACTAAACAACAAGTTATTGATCAAGTTCTGGACGTGTTTAATTTGCCGAATGATTATATTAAATTAGATGTTGAAATCGAATTTGATGATGGGAAAAAAGTAGATATAGAAGATAGAAAGTAAATAGCTTAAACAAAACTGTTTTTAGTCGTAAAGAAATCCAAACTATCATTAGGCCCTATCTGATTAAGGTATTTATTAGTTTGGTTTTCTTTTGGTATTATTCATAATTTCCATAGACTGCGACATAATCAATGAGTTACATGATGAACGTTTTCATGGACTTCTGTTCGGACGGGAACATAAAGGTTCACTTTGTGACCGTTGTCCATGAATTCCTGTTCGGACGGGCACATAATGGTTCACTATGTGACCGTTGTTCTTGAATCCCTGTTCGGACGGGAACATAAAGACTCACTTTGTGACCGTTGTCCATCAATTCTTGTTCGGACGGGAACATAAACGGCTCACTATGCGACCGTTGTCCATGAATTCCCGATCTGACGGGCACATAATGGTTCACTATGTGACCGTTGTCCATGAATTCCCGATCTGACGGGCACATAATGGTTCACTATGTGACCGTTGTTCATGAATCCCTATTCGGACGGGCAAATAAAGGCTCACTATATGACCGTTGTCCATGAATTCCTGTTCGGACGGGCGCATAAAGGCTCGCTATATGACCGTTGTTCACGAATTCCTGATCTGATGGTCACATAATGGTTCACTATGTGACCGTTGTTCATCAATTCCTGTTCGGACGGTCACATAACGGCCCACTATGTGACCGTTGTTCACAAATCCCTATTCTGACAGGCACATAACGGCCCACTACATGACCACTTTTCATAAATAATTATGTTTTGAAATTGAAATTTGCGTGGATAGTATCTCTCATCGTATTTTAATAGCAATCTCTATGTATACCGAATAACGTCCATCTTACTGATTAAACATTACACTTTTCAAATGATGCAAAATCTTTACAATAAATCAGAAAACACACAGACTATTCCTGTGTGTTTTCCTCTGTAAAACTAAATTATTTAATTAATTCAAGTTCGACTGGAACGAAATCTTCGACAGGATTACCTGCTACAACTTCAATTGCTGCTTCAACAGCTTTTTCACTGATTAATTTTGGCTGCTGTGCAACAGTTGCTTCCATGCGGCCTTCTTCAACAGCGTCTCGTGCGTCGTCTGTTGCGTCAAAACCTACAACGATTACGTCATCAAGCATTCCTTGTGCTTCAAGAGCTTCAACAGCACCAAGCGCCATTTCGTCATTATGTGCGAAAACTGCTACGATGTCTTGATGGTTTTGTAAAATGTTTTCCATTACTGAAAGTCCTTCTGTACGGTCAAAATTGGCAGTTTGATTTGCAACTACTTCAATAGAATCGACTCCATCAATAATGTTGTGGAATCCTTCTCCACGCTCAGTTGTTGCAAGAACCCCTGGGATTCCTTCAAGTTCTACCATTTTTCCGCCTTCATCGCCTAGTAGTTCTTGAATGAATACTCCAGCCATTTCACCACCAGCGATGTTATCAGACGCGATATGTGTAACAACATCTCCACCATTTGCACTTCTGTCTACTGTAATTACTGGAATTCCTGCATCATTTGCTGATTCGATTCCAGCTACAACAGCTTCATCATCTGTTGGGTTAACTAAAAGAATATCGATATCTTGTTGTATTAAATCCTCGATATCACTAATTTGCTTCGAAGGGTCATCTTGTGCATCAGCAACAACGATATCTAAACCATTTGCCTCTGCAGCTTCTTCTGCTCCTTCTCCTAGATCAATAAAGAATGGATTGTTCTGAGTCGAAATAGAGAATCCTATTTTAAAGCTCTCTGCATCGCCTTCAGTTGTTTGCTTTTCCTCTGTTTCATCTGCACCGTCTGACTCTTTATCAGAACCAGGCTCATCTGTAGAACAAGCAGCAAGCGCAAAAATAAATACTAATGCTAAAATACTGACTAACCACTTTTTCATGCCTTTTCCTCCTAAAAGTTTTATATTTTTTAATAGATATTTTAAAAAAATATCTTATTAAACGAGATTGAATGTTTTTGAGCGAACTCAAAAACAGATTACAAGCTTATCAATACGCCGTCTTAACAATTAATTCGAGCGGCGGTCTAGCAAAACAGCAAATAGGATTACTGCTCCTTTTACAATTTGTTGATAGAAAGATGAGACGTTTAATAAGTTTAGACCATTACTAATGACACCAATAATTAAACATCCGATTAATGTTCCTGTAATTCGGCCTCTTCCACCCATTAAACTTGTTCCACCAATTACTACTGCAGCGATCGCATCTAACTCATACGTTGATCCAGCGGTCGGCTGTGCGGAATTTAAACGGCTCATTAAGATGATCCCGGCCAAAACTGACAACATACCTGTAAGAGCATAAACCCAAATTTTCACATTGTCCGTTTTAATTCCAGATAAGGTCGCAGCTTCTTCATTTCCTCCAACTGCATATACTCTTCTACCAAACACCGTATTATTTAATACAAAATAAAGAATAATGAAAACAATAATCATAAAGATAACGGGAACAGGAATCCAGAAAAAATATCCTTTACCAATCATTTCAAATGCTGCACTATCAGATAATCCTGTGATTGGTTTTCCGTCAGTGTAAACAAGTGTTGCACCTCTAAAAATTGTCATTGTCGCAAGTGTTGCGATAAACGGTGCCACTTTCCCTTTTGTAATAATGATTCCGTTAATTGCTCCAAGGACTAAACCTAAGAATAATCCTAAACAGATCGCTAAAATCGGATCCATTCCGCTTGTAAGCATTCCTGCTGTAAGCGCACTACCTAGCGCTAACATGGAACCTACCGATAAATCAATTCCTGCAGTTAAAATGACGAATGTCATCCCAAAAGCAATTAATGCATTAATAGAAATTTGTCGTAATAAGTTTAAAATATTGTTCGTTGTTAAAAAGTTATCATTAAATATGGCTAGTAGAATAATCATTAAGATTAACCCAATAAATGGACCAAGTTTTGCTATATTATTTCTTAATTCACCCTTCATCGTTTACCCTCCCTGTGGCTGCAACCATAATTTTTTCCTGATCTGCTTCTTCTCTGTTTAATACTTTAGTCACTTTTCCTTCATGGAGCACCATGATTCGGTCACTGACTCCAAGTACTTCTGGTAATTCTGAAGAGACCATAATAATAGCCACACCATTTTCACTCAATTCATTCATAATAGAGTAAATTTCTTTTTTTGCGCCAATGTCCACTCCACGTGTTGGCTCATCAAGGAGGAGAACTTTTGGGCTAATACCGATCCATTTGGCAATAACGACTTTTTGTTGATTTCCACCACTTAACCGTTTTACTTCTTGGCTCATTCCGGCGGCTCTAACATGGAGTTTTTCCATTAATTTATTTACAAGTTCTACTTCTTTTGTTTTGGAAACAACCCCTTTATTTGAGAACGAATTCATGTTTGTTAAAGAGATGTTTTCACGAATCGATGCATTAATAACGAGTCCTTTATCTTTTCGGTCCTCGGTAACAAAGGCTAATCCGGCTTTTATGGCATCTATCGGATGGTTAATGACAAGTTCTTTTCCGTTTAAAAATATTTTTCCTTTACTTTTCTTCCGATAACCAAAGATGGTTTCCATTATTTCGGTCCTGCCTGCCCCCATTAACCCCGCAACACCAAGTATTTCTCCTGCTCTTACTTCTAAATTAACATTGGCAAAAAAACTTTCTAATTCTAAGTCTTTTACCTCAAAAACTACATCACCGATTGCAGCATTTCTAACCGGAAATCGCTCCCCAAGTTCACGACCAACCATCATTCGTACGACCTCGTCAAATGATGTTTCTTTAATTTTTTCCGTTCCGATATATTCACCGTCCCTGAGTACCGTTATACGGTCACAAATTTTAAATATTTCTTCCATACGGTGTGAAACGTAAATAATACTGACACCTCGTTCTCGCAATGAGTTAACGACTTCAAATAATACTTCGATTTCTCTATCGGTAAGTGCTGCAGTCGGCTCATCCATAATTATTAATTCAGATTTGGTTGCAAGTGCTCTTGCAATCTCGATCATTTGCTGCTGGCCTACGGATAAATTTCCTGCAAGTTCATCCGGATTTATATTCGTAACCCCTAATTCTTTTAAACTTTCAAGCGTTGCATCTTTCATCGCTTTTTTATTTAAGAATCCTAGTTTTCCAAAGGTTAGTTCTTTGCCTAAAAACATATTTTGTGTAACAGTCAAATGCGGGATAATATTTAGCTCTTGGTGAATAATATTGATCCCACGCTCTTCCGCTTCTTTTGGGTTTGTAAAGGATACCTCTTCTCCTTTTACTTTAACGACACCATTATCACGTGTATAAACTCCGGATAAAATTTTAATTAACGTTGACTTCCCGGCACCGTTCTCTCCCATTAAGGCATGAACTTCCCCTTTTGCAACATTAAAATGAATATCTTTTAACACATGAACGCCGGAAAATGATTTATTGATCCCGGTCATTTCAACAAAATATTCTTGACCCATCACTCCACCTCCTTATAGAAAAATTTTTCGAACATTTTCTACCTTTTCTGTGTAGCCGCCTTCCTCGTCATTAAAAAGTTGGGAAGTTCCGAGCACAAATACGTTAGCACCTTTTTCAACTAAACTTGGAATCGTTTTTTCATTAATATTTCCATCCACTTCAATCAGTGGACGAGAACTTAGATTTGCTATTCGTTCCTGTAATATGTCGAGTTTTTCAAGAACGGAATAATTAAAAGCTTGACCAGCAAAACCAGGATTGACTGTCATCATCAGAACCATGGCTACCTCGGATAAATAAGGAACGATTTCCTCGACCGATGTTTCCGGACTTATTGCAATAACTGGTTTAATATCTTTTTTTTGCAGCATTTCAATTTCTTTTCCAGCGTCGTCGGTTGCTTCAATGTGAAATGACATATATTCCGGTTGCAGCCCAGCAAACATTTCAATGTATTTTGCTGGTGAAACGGTAGCTAAATGAATATCTAATGGAATCGATGTTGCTTCTTTAATTTCCTCTAACACATAAGGTCCCATCGCTAAATTATTTACAAAAACACCATCCATCACATCACAATGTAATAGTTCAATTCCTGCTTGCTCCAAATGACGTAACTCTTCTTTTAAACGGATTTGATCGGCACACATGATCGATGCAGCAATTTTATGCATTAGTACGCCCTTCTAAAGCCCTTAGTTCAGAAGCATCGGCATTAAACTTCTCAATTGCCTCAAGAGCAAGTCCTTTATTCGCCATTTGTGCAAATAGCTCGTACGAAATCGTTGCTGTGTGTGCCCCCGCTGCTAAAATTTGTACGATTTGGCTTGTGTTTTTAAAACTTGCGGCCAATATTTTTGTGGAAAACTGTTGATCATCATAGACTTTTCGGATCGTTCTAATCGCTTCATACGGATCAATATTGTTGTTTTCCATTCGGTTTACATATGGTGCAATATAATCACTTCCTGCCATTGCAGCAAGTAATCCTTGATCAGCTGAATAGATGGCCGTTGCTAATATTTTTACGCTTGGATGGCGGTCTTTCATCGTTTTAATCGCTTCTATCCCTTCTAAGTGTGCAGGAATTTTAAGTGCGATCCGGTCTGACTGAAATGCTTCAAGAATTGCCTCACCATCTCCAAGTATCTCATCAACCGTCATTCCTTCCGTTTGAACGAAAACTTCCCCTGTTGTTACTGATAAAATTTCGTTTATAATCTTTTTACGCTGTTTTTTTTCTTTAAGAAGGATAGACGGATTTGTCGTCACACCTTTTAAAATATTCACTCGCATTGCTTTTTTAAGTTCTTCAAGATTCGCAGTATCAAGGTATAACATTGGTCGACTCCTTCTTTTAATTGTTTTGTAAATAAATAGACAAATTATTTTGTTTGCAAAAAGTTTGTACTTCTTCCATCGTCGGGATTCCGGCTTGTGCACCATGTTTTGTCACTTTTAAGGCTGCAACGATATTAGCATATTTAGCCGCTTCTACTAAACTTTGTCCGTCGATGAGTGCACTTGCTAAGGCTCCGGCAAAACAATCTCCAGCCCCTACTGTGTCAACAGCTTTCACTTTTATTCCTTCAACAAACGTTAATGCATCCCCATCGAAAATATATGAACCTGATGACCCTAATTTTAAAACACCTTGTTCGACACCCTTTAAGCGAAAAATATTTGCCGCCTTTTGTGCGGATTGTTTATCTTTGATGAGTACTCCAGTTAAAACCTCTGTTTCGTGGATATTTGGGAGTACGATATCTGCTAGCTGGATCATTTCATCTGTTACTTGGTTGGCAGGGGCTGGATCAAGAATAACGTTTAGCCCTTTTTCCTTTGCCGTTTTCATTGCCATCAGAACAGTTTCATAAGGCGATTCCATTTGGGTAAGTAAAATCTTAGCATCTAATTTCTGAATACATTCCGCTACATATGCTGGGGCAAGTTCACCATTTGCACCTTCTACATAAATAATGGTATTTTCCGCTTCATCATCTAAAATAATTGTTGTTTGTCCAGTACTAGCATCGGCTAATCTTTTTATATTCGATGTATCAACTTGATTTTTTTGTAAATCGTTAATTAATGTATTTCCGTGAACATCTTCGCCTACACAACCGATTAGCGAAACTTCTTTATTTTGTCTAGCACAAGCAATTGATTGGTTTGCCCCTTTACCACCTGGGAATTCCATTATTTTTTTCCCAAAAACTGTTTGGCCCCTTTCTGGATACACATCAACAGATGTAACAATATCCATATTTATACTTCCAACGACACAAATTTTGGACATAATTTTTCCTCCTAAGGATTCTCGAAAATCCTTCTTGTAAACTGTTTTATCTCATTGTTGATTCTCTCAGTACAAAGTCAACATTTAGCTCATATTTTTTCGGTTTATTATTTCGGTCTTCAATTTGCTTTAATAGTTCTTTCATCGCAAGTTGACCCATATGATAAATAGGCTGCTGGATCGTTGTGATACTTGGAACTGTAAGTCTACTCATATCAATTCCATCAAAGCCAACTATGGCAAGTTCATTCGGGATTTTTTTCCCCCATTCGTACGCCGCTTTTAACGCACCAATAGCGATTAAATCGTTGGAGCAAAAAATACCGTCGATTTCCGGATGTCGTGAAAATAATTCCTTTGCTACTTGATACCCACTTTGTACGCTAAATTCGGCCATTCCAATCCAACTTGGATCAAACCATGGCAGATTACTTACGACATCTCGATATCCCCACATTCGGTGAGTCGCGTTTAGTGTATCTTCCAACCCACTAATATGTGCGATCCGCTCACATCCCACTTCGACAAGATGCTCAGTGGCCATCCTGCCACCTTCACGGTTTTTTACCGTGATCGAAGTAAAGTCATGGTCATGATCCTGTAATACTCTATCCATCATCACTAATGGAATTCCCAAATTTTTTAATTTTTGTAAATCCTCTCTCATAATATTATGTGAGTTAATGATGATGCCATCCACATATTGGGAACTTAATGAATTGATATAATCTATTAATCTATCACGTCTATCATCCGTATTACATAACAATACATTGTACCCATTTTCTCTAGCAATATCTTCAACTGCTCTTGCCATCTCAGGGAAAAACGGGTTTGTAATTGTCGGAACAATTAATGCAACTGCATAGGATCTACGGTTGGATAACCCTCTTGCAACCATATTTGGCGTATAAGCTAAATCCTTAATTGCTTGTTGTACAGTTTCCTTTGTTTCTTTTCGTATCGTGCCTTTATTATTAATAACCCGAGATACAGTGGCGATAGATACCCCCGCTTTTTTTGCAACATCACGAATTGTAGCCATCTTTACACCTCCTGTAACCGGTTTTTTTATAATCCTTAACGTAACCGGTACCACTAATGAATAATTTGAAATGTAACCGGTTATATATTATAATTTATCGGACAACTTTATTTTTGTCAATCATTTTGGAGGTGTTAATTGTGAAGAAAAATGGAATTTTGCACAATGAACTAGCACAAGCAATTGCGCAGTCCGGTCATCTTGATAAATTTGTGATTGGAGATGCAGGTCTTCCCGTCCCACCCGGAGTGAAATGCATTGATCTCGCATTGATAGAGGGACAGCCAAGTTTTATGACAACATTGAAAGCGGTTTTAGATGAATTACACGTAGAAGAAGCGATCATTGACACAGAAATGGACGAGGTTAGTCCTCATAAGAAAGAAGAATTACTAGAAATTGTCGGTGATGAGTTTCCCATTAAAGCTATCCCTCATGCGGAACTTCAAGAAATTGCAAAAGAGGCAAAAGTAATTATCCGTACTGGCGAATTTACACCTTATTGTAATATTGTATTGATTGCAGGAGTGCTATTTTAATAGACGTATATAATTTTAAATTAATGGAAGGGATTGGATACATATGAAAGTTTTAATTGCAGGAGAAACATGGATTAAGCATATCATTCATGTAAAAGGATTTGATTCATTCACAAATTCAGAATACGGTGAAGGCATTGGCTGGTTTAGAGAAGCAATGAAAAGCGGGGATATCGAAATGACTCATATTGCGAGTCATGACGTTGCCGAAAAGTTTCCTTCTACTGTAGAAGAATTACAAAAATATGATGCCGTCATTTTGAGTGATGTCGGCAGTAACACTATTTTAATGAACATTAACACATTCACACACAGTGCAGTTCAACCGAATCGCTTAAATGTTATTAAAGAATATGTTGAGGCTGGCGGCGGATTTGCGATGATTGGTGGCTATATGTCTTTCCAAGGAATCGATTGTAGAGGACAGTATAAGGATACTGCGATCGAAGAAATTTTACCAGTTAACTTAATGTCTACAGATGACCGTTCTGAGCATCCAGAAGGCGTTCATTTTGAAATCATTCAGCCAGACCACCCGATTTTAAACGGTATTCCAAACGAATGGCCACATTTTCTCGGTTACAACCGTTTAAAAGCAAAAGAAGGTGCAGATGTAATTGCAGAACATAACGGACATGCTTTTATTAGTACAATTCAATATGGAAAAGGTAGAACATTTGCATTCGCCAGCGATTGTGCTCCTCACTGGGGACCAAAAGAGTTCGTTGAATGGGAACATTACAATGCATTTTGGGTGAATGTAGTGAAATGGTTAGCGAAAGATATCTAAATTGTTTAATAGCCTGCAGTTCAGTCTGCAGGCTATTTATTCTGTAGGAGTTTCTCAACTAAATTTATATATATACTCAAATACTTTCTATGAATGTCCTGCTCTCCAAACTCCCCAATAAAATTATTAGGGATGGATCTTCCAAGACTTTCCAAATTATCTAGTCTATTTCGCATAATACATAATAGAAAAGCTAAAATTCACTTACTCGTATCACGTTTATTAATGATATTCCCTTTCTCATCAATTTCTACATCAAAAGATATTGATTGTAAATATTCAAGCATTTCCTGCTTTACCATCCGTTCTGCCGGAATAATTTGCCCATTATCAATCAAATATGGTTCAAAAGCAAGTGCAACCTCATTACCTTTAAATGTCACCCTTAGTAATCCTGTTTCAGCCGTTCTTCCTGTAACATATGGTGGAAATAAAAATTTTCCCAACGAATAAGCAACTGGCATGCCGTCGTAATATTCGAATCCCTGTAACCAATGGGGATGGAATCCCACAATGAGATCAACACCAAGCTCTTTCAATTCCTTAACATATTCAAATTGATATTCGGCTGGAGTATTTGTTTTTTCAACTCCCCAGTGAAAATATACAATAACATAATCTGCATCCCCCTTTTGCTCTTGGATCGTTCGCTTCACTTCATGAAGATCATACCCATTTGTCACTCCGGGTTTATTTTCGGTTGCTACCCATGTAGAATTGGGGAAAAAACGAACGAATGAAAAAAAGCGGAACTTTTTACCTTCAATCACGACCTCCTTCGACTGATAAGCTTCTTCTTTATCTTTTCCGGCACCAATCATTTCCATATTCGTTTCTTTTACATGTTTAAGTGTGTCTAATAAGCCTGGCTCCATGTAATCTAGCGTATGATTATTTCCGATATTAATCATTTTGAATCTGGCATCTTCAATAGCTTGCAAAGCTTTTACGTCGGAGTTAATCCAAAAAATTTGATCCGGATCTTTTGTATGAGGATTTTCCGTAAAAACCGTTTCCGCATTAATAAAAGAGTAATCTGCATTTTGCACTGTATCTTTTACATATATAAATGGATAGTTATAGCCTTTTCTTTCTAAGAGCGCTTTTAAATCCCAATCAAACATCGTATCACCAGCAAAGACAATTTCAATTTCAGGATGTGATGCCAAATTAACCGGCATATCTTTTTGTTTCAGAACGACTTTCGATTCTTGTTGAAAGACAATCATGGGATCTTCTACTTTTTGTGCATGACCTATTGTTATTGTACTAGTAGATATAAGGAATATAATAAAGGAAAATAGTATGAAACAAGTAAATACAAATTTTCGATGCCAGATGATTCTCATATTCCCTTCCTCCAAATAGAAATTATTTAGGTTAACCTCCCTCTATCACTCTATGCAGGCTCTAATTAGTTATACTTAATAGACATGTAGTGTATAAATAATTTCATCAAGAGCAAATCTTTAGGAGAATCGCCCACTATGTCCTAAATCACTATATTTTCCTGTCCGTTATGGTATCATTTCATTGGACGCTACAATCAGTACATTTCCTACAAACAAGTAAACGGGAGAAAAAGGTGAACATATGAGTAAGTGGTTTTTTATAAATTTGTGCTTACTTCTTTTTGCTATTTGGAAAATAAGTACAGGACATTTAAGCATACATATTGTTTTTGGAGCACTTGGGCTGTTTTTCTTTTTGTATAATTGGACAAGACATGCGGTATTTTCAACGATCCGCTCTAATATTAGTAGAAAACGAAAAATAAAATATGCAACTCTCTCGAAAAAAGTTTTACCCTTACATAAATATACCGGTTCGGCTGCCCTTATTTTCATCATCATTCATGCAACACTCGTCATTTCATTATTTGGGTTTCAGTTAACAAATGTAAAATTACTAAGTGGGCTTCTGGCCGGTATCACACTACTACTATTAGTTATTACTGGATGGATCCGTTGGTGGAGAACAACTTACACGATTCGAATCATACATTTAAGCTTAGGATTTATACTGTTTGCTCTTGTTCTTCTACATATTATTCTCTAATCTTGTTCCTACACTTATTCTCGTTGATTATTTGATACAATGAGGTTATTGTTTTTTATAAAGTGGATGCTTGATTTATTTAAACACTGTTGCTTTAAATGGGAGTTTGGCTTCATTCTGCCCCACGTCATAAAAGGAGGAGAGTTTTATTTTTACTACACCAATTGTCATTACAGCTATTTTAGGAATTTTACTTTTTATCATCGGAAAAATTACTAACATTCGCTGGCTCAGTTTAATAGCAGTATTTTTACTCTTAATTGCCGTGTGGTTTATTATTAGTAAATATTTTGGAGTCTTGTAACCATTGTCCATCCTAATTTCACTTTGCTAAGTAAATGTCTAACTTGATTGAATTTTTTTACAATTATCTGCTTTTTTTGGTAGAATAATATATACAATACTTAACTTAAGTGAAAGGGGAATGGATAGTGACAAGGAAAACAGAACAGATTCGTATGGAGTTAAATCAATTAGATGGAAATGTTCTAACGGTTTACTTAAACACGAACCCTAGAAGTGAAGACTGGAAAATTCGTTTGAAAAATGGTTTACGTAAAACGGAAGAGTACGTAGCAGCTTCAAATCCTGAGCAAGTTAAGGAGTTTAAAAAAATTTGTAAAAAGGTGGACACAACGATTAAAAATAATCAAGTGTCTTTTACAAATAGTTTAATCTGTTTTGGTTCAACGAAGCATCTGTATATTTATCATTTACAAGTCCCCGTGGAAAATGATTTTCAGTGGAAAGAAGGCCCAGCAAAAGAACAAATGGAAACACTTATGGATAAGTATTCAAAAAGTGGAGTCATTCTATTGCAGCGAGATAAAGTTACATTATTAACCTCTTCTTTAGGAGAATTAATTCATCAAACTCATTACGAATTAGATTTGGAAAAAGAAGATTGGAAACAGTATAAAGGTCTTGCGTATGGAAGCGTTTTCGCTAGTAGTACGAATCATCGTGATAAATTTGACCGAAGAATCCGGGAAAATCAAGCAAGATGGTTTAGACGAATTGTCCCAGCAATCGAACGCTATGCCCGTAATCAAAAATGGAAAAATACCCATCTTGCAGGACCGGCCGAATTAACAAATGAGATGAAAAAACAATTAAATCTAAATATTACCGGGGAAACAACGAGGAACTATTCCGGAAAATCAGCACATGCAATATTGGAAAGAACAGTCCTTGCACCTGGTAGTTAATACAGAATAAAAATATATTATTCAAGAAAAAATCCGAACTATCATTCATGAAATTTGAATTAGTTCGGATTCTTTTATATTCGAAAAATCGGTTCATTCTTTAATATCCGGATCGAGTCTATTAAAACAATAATCATAGCAATTAAAAATAATCCATAGCCGATATAACTCCCTATATCTAATATCATATTTACATTAACGAGAAATGATTGCTTGATAAAATTCGCTATTTCTTGTTTGAAGAAAACTTGTACGATTGAAAAAATAATTGAACTAAAGACAAGAACGGTTAAGGAGATCAGTTGTGATATATAATTAATACTCCGTATAATACGGTGATTTAAGTAAGCTAATATAAACTTCGTAACAGGATGTGATTTTTCCCTTTCGCTCTTGGCAGTATATTTTTCAATTAGCAAAATAATTCGCGGTAACCCTATTTGTAAAAGGAAAAAGAATGTAATATAAGCAATAACAGCATTATATATGGTTAACAAATTTATTACAGCCGTAACCATTATAAGTAAAAACAGATGCCAGGTTTTCAACGTGTATCACCTCACCTCCGTTAGTCTATCAATTTTCCCCATAAATGAAAACATACATTGTACGTATTTTCAAAGCCTTTCTATGTAAAAAAAGACGTCGTTCCTTCATAGAACGACGCCCTAAAATACTTGTTTCAGTTTCTATGCAGCTCGTCCACCAGTTAGTAAACGGACGATCAATACAATTAACGCAATCACTAGTAGTATGTGTACAAGGTTTCCCGCAACGTCAAATGAAAAACCAAGAATCCATAACAAGATTAATATCCCTATAATTGTCCAAAGCATGTTTAAAGGCCTCCTTTAGATTTTGCTTGGATTCGGGTAATAATTACATACCTTTATTAAACATACTTTAAACGCTAGGGAGATTTTTCACTTACATTTTATTTTGATACATGTACTGCATAATCGGCTAAAAGGCGAGCACCATAACCAGTTGATGAATTGCCATAGTACCCTCCTTGTTTACTGTCCATTACCCCGGCCATATCGACATGGAGCCATTTGCAATTTTCTGGAACGAAACGTCGTAAGAACAGCGCTGCAGTAATCGCTCCTGCTGAACCTTGTGTGCTAATATTACTAAAATCCGCATAATCACTTTTCAACGTTTTATCATAATCATCAATTAACGGCATTGGCCAGACAAAATCACCGTTTTCATCCCCGATATTTTTGATTTCATACATTAAATCCTCATCTCCGAAAACGCCACCGATTTTCGGACCTAATGCACGTAAAATCGCACCAGTCAATGTAGCAATATCAACGACATAATCGGCATCTAGCTCCCCGGCTCGAATTAATCCATCCGCTAAAATAAGCCGTCCTTCCGCATCTGTATTTCCGACTTGAACCGTTTGACCTGTTTTGTAGGTAATGATTTCACCAGGTAAAATCGAATGGCGGTCTGGAATATTTTCTACCGTTTGAATAAGACCAACGACATTTACGTTTGCATTTGATGCAGCAAGAAGTTTTACCGCTCCAGCAACCGCGGCAGCTCCGCCCATGTCCATGCGCATATCACTTAAGTCACGCGCATTTTTCAAACTAATTCCACCTGTATCAAACGTTACCCCTTTTCCAACGAGCGCAATCAGGGGCTTTGAAGCATCCCCTTCATAATGAAGTTCAATAAAAGCAGGATCATATTTACTGCCTCGATTCACTGCAAGAAGTCCATTCATTTCCATTTCTTCTAACTTTTCTTTATTGTGAACCACCACATCTACATCACTGTTAGCAAATTCTTCTTGTAAAATTTTTGGAAATGTTTCTGGATTAAGTTTGCTAGAAAGTTCGTTCATGAGATCACGTGAAAAGCTTGTTGCTTCGGCACGAGTTTTTCCAGTTTCGAAAAGTGATTGAATTACTCCAGTAATCTGCAGAGAAGTAGCTGGTGCACTTTTCTTCGTTTTATAATTATCGAACACATAGCTACCAAGATACCAACCTTC
>NZ_JBPPZG010000057.1:0-19524 GCF_051918545.1 Pseudogracilibacillus amylolyticus (SeqCode)
TGATACATTAAAAGAAAAAAAAGATGAAATGACTAACGGTATGTATGAATTAGCAAGTTCAATGATCGAGATATTAGTTCTACAAGGGATTTTATCTGATTCAACTAATGTAAAATTAGAAAAGAGTAGGCTAGCGACATTAATTGATGGATTGTCCATTCATGCTCTTTTAAGACCTGATGTCTACACTCCAGAAAAGGTGAAGGAAGTAATCCGTTATCATTTAGAAACACTCTGCAATGAAAGTCAATTGAGTTAGTTGATCATGTATCTGAAGTTATAGTCCATTTGTGTTATAACGATATGCACTTCAAAGGGGCATTTTGTTGAACAGTTGCATGAAGTAGGCTTTAGTATATTACAGCTTTTCCTTCCATTACAGGCATAGCCGTCATATTTTTAGTAAAAATACAGTTCACGGATAAGCTTGTAACTAAGTTAAAAATAAATTATTTTAGAATGGCAGTAAATTAGATGAAAAATTCACATTTTGAATCATAGGTTTAAAAAATAGTTACTTTTCAATAAAAATCTGATAGGAAGTGTGAAAATATGTTGGATACTATATGTTTTTTCTGCAAAAATAAATTTACGATTAATCATTCTGATTCACAATATTATAAAATCAAAAAAGGAGAAAATAAATATTATATATGTAAAAGTTGCAATAATTCATTTCAACAAGAAGCGATTAATAAAACTGGAATAAGTCCGGATCAAATTGATGATTATGATAAGTTTTTCCGGTATAAATAAAACTCTCTTTAATATCGCGTAAATGTCAATTTTCTCATCATTCTTACAAAACTTCCTGTAGAATATTCTCAATGAGGGGATCGGAACGAAAGCGATTAATCGTGCGATAGCTTAGTACGTAACCCTGCACTAGCCACATCATGCGAACACTGTGGAGCAAGTGTTGGTGTTATGGGAGCAGTTGCGGATGCTGTCTTAGATGAAGGTATACAAGTTATTGGAATTATGCCTAGTTTTTTAGAGCAGAGAGAAATATCGCATAAAAGATTATCCAAGCTGATAGTTGTCGAATCTATGCATGAGAGAAAGGCTAAAATGGAAGAGCTTGTAGATGGCTTTGTCGCTTTGCCAGGTGGACCAGGAACATTAGAATGTCACTTTAGGAGATATATTGCACACCATTTAAACGCTATTTTGCATTAAGTAAATATAAAAGCCTAATTTCTCAACATTAAAATTGAGAAATTAGGCTCATAGAAGGACATTAAACCCTTTCGATCATGATGCATAATGTCCCAGGTTTTTCTAAACTTCATATTCCTCTTTGCTCTGGTTAAATAAACAAATAATAATTTACTCTAGAAGTTTTAGGTGACTGATTATTCACAAAGTAGCCTGTTTTTTGAACTAAGATCAATAATTAGGACTGTGAGTTTGTGATACCATCCAAACACAGAAATGTTGAATGGTTGTTTTAAGATTCCCTTTTTTTCGTGGACATTACCGTTTTTCTCATCTAACTCGATAAGATGAGACTTGGTCGTTCCAAGAAGTAGTACCAGACATTCCCCAAGAAGTTAAATTGGTGGTAAAGTATTTGTTTGGATAACTTACAAGAGTTAAATAACGACCACCATAATAACGATTTTGATAGAGCCTAATCCAAGAACCAGGAGCTACAGATACAGCAGATATTCTGTTATCCCATGCAGTACTCAGAGAAGTGACCTGAGTTCCAGGATACGCAATTAATGATCTTCCATATCCATGACCCGAAGTATGTTCATATAAATAAGTTGGTCTTGCCATTATACCTATTGACTGACTAGATAATCGCTCTGTAACTTTTTGATGATATGCTTCATATTTTTCTGGAGTTGAGAAGCCATGTACCTTTTCTCCTTGATCAGTTGCTTCAACTACCATTCCAACAATTTTTTTATGTTTACCTGGTGCATATTTTATTCCATCTACTGTGTCAACTTTTAGATCCTGATCTGGATTCGATGTTAAACTAGCTGCATTTGTTCTACCTTCAAAACTAAAAACTAAAGAGAAAACTCCTATTAGGGCTATTAAAGCTAAAGACAGATTACGTATCATTTTTCTTTTCATCAAAGTTCCTCCTCTTAAATTAAAAGTCAATCTATTGTAGTGCAACTTTTTTCAAAACGGTTAAACTTTATTTTAAATCCACAACACGATATTCTTTAACTTTTTCCGCTGATGTAAAGTGGTTTTGTATAACGTCATAGTAGCTACATTTGCTTCCTCAATAATTTTCTTTATTCCAACAGCATGAAAACCGTGATAGTTTCGAGCATTCATAAACACTCCTTATTAATAGGAAATCCTTTAATCTCTTTTAATGTATAAAAAAGAAACAGTGGTACCACTGGCTCTAGTCATGCTGTTTGAGAATAGCCATTACTTTTGTCATTTAATTTCTCACCAACTGATATAAAGACGTGAAGGTGTCATAAGTTATCAATATTCTTTAGGTGGAGACAGCCCCATGGATTCATTGACTGGAACAGGGGTAACATGGCACTCTATATTATTGAGTATGATAAAAATTTTAAAAACTTCAATGAAGAAAATATAAAAATCATAGATATACTAAATGAAAATACAGAATCAGGTGAATGGAAAACCTTAGATTTTGCTAGTTTTGGCGCAAGTGGTTTAGAATTATTTGTCTATGGTGATAAGATGTCATTTCTGATTACCATTCTGGTAACCTCAAAAAAAGACTGATATGGTCGGAAACTTCCTTAGGGTGGGTCAAAGTGATGATGTGATTAGCACCAGGTATACGCACAAAGTTAATATTGGGAACTTCCTTATATAATTGTGCGATTTTAAAGAGATCTCCTGAGTCCTTCTCGCCTATGATAAAAAGTGTCTTCGTTTTAATTTCTCCCAATCTTTCCATCGCTGAATTGGAGGAAACAGTTTCGAATGTTTTCCAATCAAAAGTTTTTTGAATATTGTGTATCATCATTTCGCGCAATAAATCGTATGCTTTTCCAAAAGAAACGCTCCAGGAAGGCTCGCTTAATATTATATTAGTCATTTTCTCAACATCTGGTGCAGCTTTAGAAACTCGGCTCTCTAATTCCGCATGTTCGGAAGAAAATTTAAACCCCGACAGGCCTGGAGCGACCAATACCAGTTGAGACACCCTTTTTGGATAGGTCAGAGTAAAATCAGTTGCAATTTGTCCACCTAGGGAATGTCCAACGAGGGTACCTTTCTTAATTTTAAGATGATCCAAGAGTTTTCTAAGATCCTTAACATAATCAATGGGTTCATTCGGAACAGGTGACTTCCCTGCACCCCGGACATCAAGAGTGATTACTTTGAACGACTTTGAAAGATGTGGTGTGATGAATTCCCAGTCACGTGAATCCATAGCTCCACTATGAAGTAGTATAACTGGCTTTCCTCTTCCTTTAATTTCGTAATGAAGATCCATCTATTTCAATCTCCTTTCCCTGAAAAAAGTAGGCATTGCCCATGACTATCTTCGTTTCATTTCTAAGATTCCTTTTCTTATCTCCCAAACTGTTTACAAAACCATTTAATAAATTTGTTCGGTTAAAAAGGAAGTTTAATGTACCATTACAAATGATTTAATTGCTCAAGAAGGTCCTATTTCACCACTTTTATAATGCCCATCCGCTTTAATGTTCCAATAAGTGATTTCAAGAATTTAAACATCCCCCCTTATTTATTTCACACACTGTGATGAAATGATAATAACACAGTGTGCGAAATAAAAGCAAGAGGTGATTTGAATGCCGAAAATAGTTGATCATGATCACAAAAGAAAAATGATTGCTGAAACAGCTTGGAAAATTATTGAAACGGAAGGCATTGAAAAAGCATCTATCCGAAGAATTGCATCTGAAACTGGAATGTCTACCAGAGCACTTAGACATTATTTCTCAAACAAGATGAATTACTATTATTTATTATGGAATATTTTCTTGCTCATGAGAAAGAACGGTCGGCGGGTCAAAAAAACCTCTTATTGCGGTATAAGCGTTGTTAGAATTAGTTACTGTGGAAATCGGGATAAACAAACTGAACCTTACGTTTGGCTAGTTTTCGCCATTCGCCCACTTACAAGTAGCTTTGAACACAAAAAAGATGAACTAACTGAAGGTGAATATATTTTAATGAAGGCACTGCTTGAAACATTGATAAAAGCAAGCTATGTAAATAAAGACATAAATATTAAAATAGAAAAATTAAAGCTTTCGGCCGCATTGAAGTTTTATCCATACATGCTCTATTAAGACCGGATATATTCTTGAAAAAACGGAACGAATTATTACTCACTACTTAAATGAACTTTGAAAACCAATAATATATTAAGTTAATCACTTGTTTTCTAAATAAACCCTGTGGAACCACTCAACAATGAAAAGAAGTAGGATCCCACTATAAAATCCGAAGAGCTAATCAAAATTAAATTGATTTTAGAAGTAAGAAATTAGTAAATGACTAACAAGGGGCTTCATCCGAATATTGAAAGATACACTTATAAGAAAAAGGATTTAAGTTGATATTTAAAATATGCTTTCCAGTGGCAAATGAGGAAAAAAAGAGTAGTAGCTTTATCGAAAAGGCAGACATTTCCGGATGTGAAAAAGGACATACCGCTAACGATGAAACAACAGTCGCAATAAGCATTAAAAACTTTCTTGTCATAAGAACTGAAGGGGAGACATATGCCCTTGAAGACAAAGCTGGTAATAACCTACTCTACTTTTGTGTTGTAGGTGACATCGATAGAAAAAATATACGAAAATAAATCTGAGTTTATTGAAAGCATCTTATTTGATTAACGGTTAATATAAGTAAGCGTACTTTGAATTATTCTTGCCGTTGAATTAATAAGCTAAAAATTTCAACACCCTAATCCAAACACTAAATTGCACATTTTTTCAAAAAGAGTTAACCCGTTTTGATCAATCTTTTTTCAAAACGGGTTCTTCTAATTTAACTATGGGTCTGCGAGTTGTCTTTGATAAAATCTTTATTCTAAAGCTACAGTAAATGAGCTAATTTATTTTTACTCGACAATCATCCAATTAGTATCTTTTTCTAACGTGAGTATATATTGCGAAAACTGTATGGCCTTTGTTGTTTCATCAATATATTTAACAGTAACCCATACTTTTATTTGATGATCTACTGCCTGGAATACTGGATGGACTAGCTCTGAAAATAAAAAATTCTTACCAATCGATGGTAATGCATTATTTTTCACATAATAAGCAAGTTCTTTATCCGTGGCAGTGGGGTAAAACGTAAAAAATGTCTCCAAAAACTCTGTCACTTCCTGCACAATATCGGAATCAACTGTACCATTACTTTCATGTTGTTGTGGCTCATAATCTGATTTATTCGGTATGCTCCAAAAGGTAGGGTTTTGTATAATAACTAAGTTTCCTGCATTATCTTTATGAAGTAAGATTCGATAGGAGGAACGAATCCTTTGGCTATTTTTATCTTCTGTAATCTTTTGATCTACTGAATATACAACTCCATAGGTATTATCACTTTCTGGTGATACTGACCAGATATCAATATTACTCACACTGGAACTAGTAGGTATATCTGCTCTTACTGTATCAGTATTTAGGGCTTGCAATTCCTCTGTTAGATAAAGACTTAATTTTTCTTCTCTTCGTTCAATAGACTCTTTATTATTTTGCCATGTATAGTAATCTTTCACAAAGTTTTTCGTAAAGCTTTCAATTGCACTTGTGTCCACAAGCTTTGTTTCAATGACTTCTTTTTCATGAACGGTATGCTGATCAATTGCCGTAAAGTTCTTATAAATCGCAAAGACAAGGCTACTGATTAATATAATCCACAAAATCGTGACGGATTTCTTACGTGTGCCAACACTTTTTACTTTGATTTTCGGTGACTTTGTTTCCACTGTTTGTTTTTCTTTTTTTCTAAATATGTTTTTCATCTTTTCCAACCCTTCCTATTGTTTAATTCGGCCAGCTCCAATTAGATGTTTTTGCCAGTAAGCAGTTGTTAAGTCTGCATAGCCTATTGGATCACCTGCGTTATACATTTGGTTATCTCCAAGATAGATACCGACATGAGTAACATACGTTCCAGAGTTATACGTTGAATGGAAAAACACTAAATCACCCGGTTTTGCTTCCGATAAAGGTATATGTTCTGTAAAGTCATATTGTTGCTGTGCTGTTCTAGGTAAATTAATTCCAGCCTTTTGATAACTCCATTGTGTCAGTCCACTACAATCAAATGAAGTGCTTGGGTTATCCCCACCAAATACATAAGGATAGCCTTCGTACTTCAATGCTTCATCCATAACTATTTGCACAAGGTCACCATCAAATTGTGGGGAGTGAAAGTATTGATTGACTAGATAGACATAAAACATATTGCCATACAGGTATCGCCAACCCCCATTCTTTTTTATGGCAATCGGATTGGAATAGGAAGTTTTACTTCCACTTGAATGTTTTTTCGCAAAACTTTGTGCTAAGTCAAAACTATATTTTTTTCCTCTTTGTGCAACATAATCAATAAACCCACCGCCATAGTTATAAGCCTGTATGACCGTATTTCCATCTACCCCTCTAGATTCTGCGGATTGAATTAAGTCTGTAAAGTATCTTACCCCTTGTTGGATAGATGCTTCCGTATCTAATGAATTTGGCGGTAACCCCAATGACTCGCTCGATTGCATCACATCTTTTAATCTCCCACCACTTTCCACTTCCATAATTGCGAGCAACGTTGACACATATTCACTAACACCATATTCTTTCGCATATTTTTCTACCATTGGCCGGTGCTTTAATACGTCTGCTGACACAGAAACACTTCCACCGCCATCCATGTCAGAGTAATTTCCTCCTGAGGAATCATCTTCATTAGAAATGAAAAGTGCCACAAAAACCAACAATCCAAAAAGGAGTAGAAAGCCTACTCCATACGTAATGAGCATTATTTTTAATCGCATGACTTTCATTAACGTTCCCTCCTATTCGTAGGCACGGAACGTTTTTGAAGCTGTCTTTTCTTCAACACTTTGATTGGTTTACCTACATGCTTTATGACTTTTCGTATTTCTTGCTTATTTTCCATTTGAGGACGTTCTTTAGAAGTTGTTCTTTTTCTTTGTACCTGCGACTGTTCAATTTGATTATGCATCACTTGTTCGTTTGATAATGTCTTTTGTTGCTGTATAATTCTCCCTACAATCAGTTCTCTTTGAGTAACTGGTCGTGTATGACTAGATTGATCACGAGAAGGTGTACGTTTTTTATCCAATGCCCGTCTTTTATCTGCAATTGTTTGACGATGCTTCATTGAACGTTCTTTTGTTGTTTTTTTTCTTTGTTCCTTCGCTTGCAATACACCTTCTTTAAAGTCGTGAACAGGCTTTTTCAACTGTTCTCTTCCTTGCATGACCGCATATTTAGTACTTGTTGGTAGGTCAACCAATTGTTCTTTTCGGTGTTTGACATTTGCCCGAATCTGATTTTTTGCACCAAGTACTTTCCCCGTTACTTGACCAAATTTCTGACTTAATGAAGTTGGCTTCGCCTGTTCATTCATTTTTTCCCGATTCTTTTTAGGAAATGAAGCGAGCCGTTGTAATGGACGAAGGGGGGATGAACTCCCTTTTGTTTTTTTAGATTGACCAACTAATGCACCAGCCGTCGCTCCAGCAGTTGTACCTGCAAGTGTACGTGTAATATTACGTTGTAAGCGGCGACCACCACGATTAAACATGCGATAAGGACGACGCATCACTTTACGACCAACGTTTTGTGAGTCATTGCTTTGTAAGCTAAACATACTCATGATGTCACCAAGTTTCATGTAAATGCCCGCAAACGTGACAATCTGCAAGAAGGCAATTAAGAAAAATGGATAACTCGTTGTTAAGCTGTACAACATGGAGGAAATACTAAAAGCAACAGTAATGATTAACGTGATACCGGCACGAAGCATAATCACATTAAACAACTTCATAATCGCTTGTTTCCCCATGTTTTCAAAAGTTGGAATCATGGATAATAGAAAACTAATAGGTAAAAACATCGCATAAACAATAAATAGAATTTGCGAGAAAATCATAATACCCGATAATAAAAACACGAAAATGGATATTCCAATATTAAATAGAAATAAAAAGAAGACCATGCCTAAACGTGTCGTGGTCTTCGTAATCGTTAAATTTTTATTGTCATGATCTTCAATTTCTGCTTTCACCGCATTCTCACGATCTTTTCCGTTATTGGCATCTGGACTAATGGAAATCAATGTATCAACACGATCTTCGCCAATCGTTTCTTTATCCGAATCATCGAATTGCAAGAGCATCCAAGGCTGCTCGACTTGAATAGAAAAGAGATTATCCCGTATCATATCCACACTATCTTTTCCTTGACTAGTAGAGCTAGGCATTTAGATTTTTGTGCCTAAATCTAAACTTGCTTGACTAATGTCTGCTGAAAAGTCATTAATTTTTGTAATGTATGTTGGTGCGTAAGCGATAAAGGAAGCAGACAAAATAAACACGACCAAAAAGTTCAGAATAGCTCGAATCGCTTTCGTTGTTTCTCGTTTCATTAATCCTGTATAGGCTACGTAAATCCCAATGACTAAAATAAATAGAAGCAAGAACCCAACATAAAATCCTAAACTACTAAAACCACTTGCTGTAATCCCGGCTAATGTTTGCATGTTTTTCCCGATGGCATCCGCTGTTTGTGAAATAAAATCGAGTGAATAGGCTTGTTGAATTAAATAGCCTGTCGCATTAGACAAATACAAACTTATAATCCAGATAAAATTGGTAATCGTGTAGAGCCCATACATGACTTGTTTCCCAATTCCATCATTCCAGTTCCACGGTAGCCAATCCCAACCTGTATCCACATAAAAATCGAGTTGATAATGGTCAAGAGCATATTTAGAATACAAATTATCTTCTGATACCGTATCATCGACTAATCCCGCAGCTTGCGCAAAAGTACCAAGTAATAGAAGACATAGGAAAACGGCAGCACTAATCAGCACTACCGTTAAAATTATCTTTTTTAGTTTTTGTTTGTTCACATTGTCACCTCGTTTCCTTTTCATTTACAGGTGGCCGAGTATCGAATGCATCAAATAAATCTTCAAAAACAGGATGGACTTGAATAATCCCAACACGTCCATATAAATCTTGAATCAAACATTGCCCGTTTTCTAGTTCACGAAGTCGCCTTTGATTGCCTTCATCTTCTTTATCGACGCCAAAAAACTCCAATGTCTTTTTAATTTCATTAATATCCCTAGAACGAAAGGCAAACTTCACACCGATATTGTTTTTTATTTTCTCATCCGTTAAATCATCTGCATTTTGCGTTACAAAATATACACCGGCATTCATGGCACGTCCAGCTCTTACTAGTTTGTTAGACAGTGTTTTCCCTTGTGCGACTTGCAGGAAGGACCAGGCTTCATCTAAATCTACAATTTTAAATACACTTCGGTCAGAATGGATAAAGTCTAATGCAAAGGTAGAAATAACAATTAGCATCGCAACACTAAGTAATTCCATTGTTGTGTATTCCTCAAAACTCGTTTCCGCATCGGGTAATACCAAATCAGCGACTTGAATGATATTAAATTGTTTCTCTAAACTAATCGAATTTTTCACCGTTCCATCTGAAAACAGAAGGTGAGCGAAATCATAATCGGTAAAACTTTCAATATGATCTGCGATAGGACGTGCCAATGGATTAGGATCACTTCTTAATTCATGAATCACAAGAAGTAACCCACGTTCTTCCTGTTGACCAACGGCCCGAATCGCACGTCGTAATACAGGGAATTTCTCACCATCCCGACTAGAGATACCTGTAAGAAAGGTAAGAATATCAATCGCAAGGCTTTCTGAATCCTTTTTCTTTTTCATAATGACAAAAGGATCAAGTAGTCCTTTGTTCGAATCATCGCTTGTTAAATTAACTATATTTATTTCATGTGCTATTTCAGGCAATATTTCTTTCCAGTTACCACGTTCTGCCTTTGGATCAACGATAAGAGCTTGTCCGCCATAAAGAACAGCATAATATACGAGTAGGTTATTTGAGAATGATTTCCCACCACCAAGTGAGCCTAAGAAAGCAGAAGCCAAGGCATTTGTGACCGAACCTTTCACACCTTGACTGGCTAAGCTAGGATTGAGATATACATTTCTTCCTGTATCTAAGTTGTAACCAAAATAAATTCCTTCTGTTTCTCCCAGCATCTGTGTTGCACCAAACCCAAGTCCCGCTAAAAAGTCGGATGTCACGTACTGGATATAATCATTCATATACCGTTTGCTAGCGGGAATAAATTCACTGTGTAAACCAATCATATCGCCAAATGGGCGAACAAGTTTCACATTTAAATCGTCATAAAAATCTTTCACTTCATTACACCGTTGTTTCAGTTCATCTAAAGTAGAAGCAGATACGCGAATGACATAACTTAACTTATACATCGATTCTTTACTTTGATCAAGTACATCTTCTAATTCATTCACCTGTTCCAACGCTTCTAACACATTGCTTCCTGTTTCATTGTTGGATTCCCACGCATGATTATCTAAATCTTTTAATTCCTTTTTCTTATTTCGTACGGTTGATAATGCTTTTTTATTGGTCACGATTTCCACATTCATGGATGTATCTATGGGGAAAGTGAATTGTTGTTGTTGATAATAAAAGATTTCATCCGATGGAAACTCCAAATCTCCAACAATCGAATTAATCGTAAAATAAGCAACATATATTGTTTGTTCTTCTTGTTCAATTTTTAAATAACGCTGATTTTCTTCTATTAAACAACGTGTAGGTTTAATAATGTCATATCGCTTCACTAAAGTTTTATGCTTTAATTTTTTTAAAGGAAGTACGTAGTCATATTTCTCATAAGCAATATCTGATTGACCATGAAGATGTTCGATTAAATACCCAAAATCATTTTTCTCTAAAGGTCGAATTTTGAAACGTCTTGAAATTTTGTTTTGCAGCAAAGACTCCATTTTAGAGAAGCGTCTCATTTCATCATGAGGCATCGAAACAAAATCATCCATCAAATGATGGTTCACATCACGAACAAAAGAAGAAAGTGAATTTGTAATCGATTTTCCCATCGATTTCATGGTGACTTCTTCTTCATTCAAAAGCAGTTTAAAACCAATAAAGAAACGATAGTCTACTTGATGTTCCCCAATCATCGAAACAAGCGCTTCGGTTTGATCATCAATTCGTGCATAAGCAACGTCTTTTAACCTTCCAGTAACTAAATCCTTACTACGTTCTTGGACAGAACGAATACTACTAGCTGTACTAATTTGTAAGGCATGAATTTTTCCATCTTGATTTTGTGCAATCAATTGGCGAAAGTGATCATGCACTTGAATTTTTTCATCTGGTGACAAAAAAGAATAGTTGTAGGGAAGCAATTCATAATAAGCAAAACATTCGCCATCATGATTGAAGACAAGATTATTTTCTATATATTTAATCGGATAACGCATGCAGTTCACTCCTCACAGCAGTAATATTTTCTTTCATTTTCACTTGTTGTAATTTGATTGGTTTCCCTGCATAAGTTAATTTAGGGCGCGAAAAGTAAGTGATGACGGATTTCAGAAAGCTATATGGATTTTTGCCATCAAATGTTTTTTGACTCATAAACCATGTTAAGCCAACAGGAATTCCCACATATTTTAATAACGCTCCATTAATAAATGAGAGTGGTGGGAGATTCCCAAGTAACATGACAAGCAGAAGCGAAAGTACAAACCACGACATTTGATTAAAGGTAACGGGGAAGGGTAAACGAAAATCATTAATCGCATAAATGACTTTTTCAACCGACCAAATACGGGTATAACTTTTTAATTTTTTCATAAGTTCTCCTTTCAAGAAAAAAACAGCCTGCATATTATACACAGACTGTTTTTGCATTTTTATATTTACTTATCCAACATATTCAAATACACCATGTGACGTAACGAGAAAACTCCCGTTTATTTCTAAATCTCTTCCAAGTGCTTGATAATCGATATAATTCTGTAAATTAGTAGGTACCTCACCAAGCATACCCGTTTCTTCAACATAGTAACGAGCCACATCTTCCATATCTTCACAATCTGTATAACAGATAATATCATCTTGATTCTCTAGCAATTCTTCTAAGCTATCAAACCAGTAGCTTTGAATTTCAGATAGTTCATGATAAATTGGTGAGCCTTCTAATTCTTCAACCATCGAACATAACCGATTGATTTCAGAAATGGGGGTGTATTCACCAATCTCAAATGGTAATTCGTAATCATGTATGGCATATTCTTCATATTCACTATTTAATCCAATACGTTCTTTGACATCTTCCATATCGATTGGTGGTGTAAACCAATCGCCAACCAATTCGCCCTCATTGTATTTCCCTAAATTGGCGATATAAACTTGCATGTCCATTGATTTTTCACACCCTTTCAATTAAATTAGACATAAAAAAAGCCTTCTTTTAAAAAGAAGGTCGCCTTGCTCAAACTATTATAAATTAATATTATGTTCACTTAAAATCATTGTTAATTCACGTCTTTCTTCTGGCTTCGCTGTTCTAACTAGGGTTAGATTGTTGTTTTGTACTTTTCGAAGTACTTCAATGGATATATCCGCCCTATGACTCAAATTAATAAGTGTATTTTCTGTCATTCTTATCCTTCTAACTGTTTTCCAAAAAGGTAAATCAATATTACCCTTTTTAAATTTAAGTGTATTAGTAAATATTTTGTCTTTTGAATAATAATTAATATGAGGATTATCCTGCAAAATATGAGTTTCCATATTTCTATAAAAATCATCTAACTTCCCATCTTGTAAAATTTTGCTTAATATCTCAAATGGCATTTTTGGTAAAAATTCTTTATTCAACCCTTTATTAAGAATATTTAGTGGTGTAAAATAAAACACTTTATCCGCTACCAATATCAAACTCAACGACATACTTTTCTTATCAAAATAATCAAAATAAAGGTTCACATTCACCCCATTGTAAACATAATGGAATTTTAAACAATGCTCAGGCTTCTTATTAGATATTCCTTGATAAATTCTTATTAATTTCTCTTTCGCTGGATTGTCCATATAAACCCTCCCTAACTTACTATAATTGTAACATTAAATACCAATAATTCTATTAAACAGATTCAATAAAACATCTTTTACACCACTTGCATTAAAGACTAATCCCACCGCAATTAATGCCACAATCAAAAATCCAATCAGTTTAGAAAACTCACGTTTAAAGCCTAAATAAATACCAATTACCACGATTGCCATTAATACCAACGATTGTGCATTACTTAAAAACCAGTTGTACAAATTCTGCCCAAAGTTCATCTTACATTTCTCCTTCCACGTTCTAATATTTTGTCACTTGACGCAAACATTCGATAAACCATAAAACGATATCACCTAGGATTGTAATAAAAATGTATTTTAATAGTTTCATGGAAGTCATCCAATCTATCATTTAATGACATCCTCTGTTTCAAGTGCCTGTTGCATCAATAATTGTTGATGACGTTTGGTTAATTTCGCTTGATCTAACATATCTTTAATCACGGTCGTTTGATTGATTTCATCTAGTTTAGTTGCCAGTTTCCAAGTAGGAGCGACTTGTCGAGCCAACCATCTAAGTGTTTTATCAAATGTGTAAGGTTCAGGTTTTGTTGTTAAATAAATTTTTCTATTTTCACCTAAATCTAAAAAACGCTGCCACTCCGCATTCATTGGCCAACTACTTCGACGTTTTTTCTCGTCTTTATCGACAAATCGAATATACCGATTAATAATAGAAAAAGCAGTTCGTCCCGCATCTTCATACGTCATTAGATCAACAACCGCATGGTACGCACGATCATTTTTTAATCGAATTTCAAAACGATTTTTAATGTCTGTATCTTCAAGTGATGCACCATGTTTTACATACTGTTCGTAATCTTTTTCATACACACAAAAATACACATCACTTTTCAAGGAACCAATATATAACGTATTTCCCATATCCCGTTTTTCTTCTCCATGAACCAATTCGCCAGAACGATAACTTTTAAAGCTACGAAACACAGAAATACATTCTTCATTTCTACATTTGTTCGTCAAAAATGGAATATCCAATATACCTGTCTTATCATTGATCGCAAGATCAACTCGTTTAAATACACCATTCACACGGAACACATCCATAAAGAAATCAAACCATGTTCGTTGTTGAGCTAGTAGAAAATTTTCAAATTGCCGACATCCTTTTCCTTTCAGTTCAAGTAAACAACCTTTATCTTCATCTGGCGAAACCATGACGACAATATCACCAAAAACATATTGTTCCATGTAAGAATAAAACGCATAGTCTTCATGGATCATGTACTCCATTTTCAACCGTAAGATTTCTTCAATAACTGGCTTTGGGTTCGTTGTTAAAAAGCGTATTCGCACGTAATCAAATAAGATTTCCAAAGGAGCTTCTGGATTAAATTGTTGTAATACATCGAACATCGCCTGTTGTAACGTTTGAGTCGGTGTCATTTTTCCTGTTTCAATCTCACTAATATATTGCCTTGAAATTCCTACATGTACCGCTAATTTATTTTGCGACACGCCATATGCCAATCGTTTTTCTTTTAATTGATGATACCAAGGCATCTCATTCATATGCATTCCTCCCAACAGAAAAAAGATGTCAACTAAAGGATAAAAGCTGACATCTTCGTAATATGACCTGAACCCTTGATGCGCAAGGGTTTTCAGACTTTTGAAACAGTTTATTATTGTTTTTCTACCCCCCTGTTAGAAACGGGGGGTAAAGCGTGGCTGTCGCCACGCAGGCTTTGCCCAGCACAGCGGCTTTCGCTTCGCACGCCGCCGCACTGGGCAGCCTTTATTGGGCTAGTTTAGCAATTTCTTTTAAAAAGTCATGTTCTTTCGGGACAAGTGGTGTGTAAAATTCGGAAATGACATTATCTCCTTTATCGACATAGCCGCGGCCTTTAATTTGTTTTAAGAAAAATTGTTTTTGTATGTCCGACCCAAACATCATGCCATATCCGAGCTCACTCATACGTCCTAAAGCAACCCGAAAATTAAACTGATCTCGAATGCCATCTCCAAGATATTTTGCATCTGGTCGTTGACAGGCGAGGATAAGGAAGAAGCCAGCTTGTCGTCCTAACATAACAATCTGTTTTAATTTAGTTAATACGGCTGTACTTTCCTTAGAGGCAAGCATTTCCATAAATGCGACGTACTCGTCAAAAATTAAAAAGTGAGGGGATAAACCTAAAGAAGCATAGTTTTCTCCTGTCTTATAGTTGGGCATCTGTTTCATTTCTTCACTACGAGCCATCATAGCTTCATAAAACTGGTCAATACAAGTCATCATATCTTCCTTTTTATAATAGACATCAGGCATAACAGTGGCTAAATCCGCTAAATCTGCATTTTTCGGATCTAAGATATACAATTTTGCATCTATTTTTAATAAAGCTTCAATCAGTGTAAGAATAAAGTACGTCTTTCCACCGCCAGTCCCGCCAGCAATCAACATATGTGGCAACTTATCGTATTCCCAATACATAGCATCCATGAGCTTTAAGCTGCCATTTTGTGCAATGACTTCATCAATAGAAATACGACTATTAATTGTGTCATAGAGCAAAATATATTCAACAAAAGAATCATGTAACTCTTTTGAAATTAGCTCACAGTACAGACCACTTTCTAGCTTGTTTTCTAAATTAAGTAACTGGTCTTGATACTTTCCTAGTGTGATTTCCACTTGAATATAGAGCAATCCTTTTTCAAGACTATAGTACATTTTAGGAAAGTAACTAATTTTATCTTTTGCTTTTCCATTTGGTATGTCTTCAAAGAAGCTACTTGACTGTACTTGTTTTGTTTCATACCAACCGTTTTCCAAGATCATTTTTGCGAGTTTTTGACGATGAATGACTTGTCTAATATAGTCATATCGATAACGATAATACAGAAAGGCACATACACCTGTCATAACAAAACTGATTATGAATGTCATCAATCCATAAGGACTGATAAAATGCTCTTGAAATAATGATAGTTTCCATTCCGTTGATAATAAAAATGACAGATGAAAAAGTGTAAAAGGGATAAGCCATGCGACAAATAACCGACTGAACAAAAAGTGAAAGAGGAGGGAAGCATCACTAGCTCGAATGCGTTTCCCTCGTCTTCTAAAAATCTTCATCATTTTTCCTTACTAGAGTTAGATTTTGGGACGTTATTAGCCGATGTTGTCGCTTTTCCTTTTAAGACTAAGTCTTCTGCTTTAATGTACCAATCAACATCTGCCCCACGAAATGTTGCATTTGCGACTGTATCTGCGACAGGGTTTATAATTTCTACTTCCGCATTATAATCAAATTCCTTTAAGGGAACGGAAGCAGGAATACTTACTTGAATCATGCGCCCTTGTTCACGAGACTTTAAGTCATAGGTGCGTTCCTTAACTTCTGTTGATACCGTTCCATCTTCGTTTTGAAGAAACACCTCACGACGTAATGCAGAGAATTTTAATAATCCAAATGTCTTTTCTTTATCAATGACAATACCTTGTGCTAATCTCATCTTTTTTCCTCCTTATGCTTTTACCATGTCATCTGCATGTAAAATATAATTTGTAAAACCACGCTCTCCAATTTTATAACCTTCTGCGGTAATGCGAGGATTAACCAGTTTAACTTTTTCCTCATGTTCAAAGAATTTTTCCCCAGCTTCTTGAGGAAGAATGACCTCGATATCATCTGCACGCTGAATATCCGAATAAAGATTATAACTTCGAGATAGTGTTGTCATCCGTCCATTAATTCGGCGCTGTTCGACCTTTCCTTCTCCTGCATATTCTAAATTTCCAAACGTTTTTTCCATGTTCGGAATCACATATTTTAATTCCATCATATAGCCCTCTTTTCTTGTATTAATTTTTGATTATTTATTCATATGGAGAGCATGGGCAGAAGGGAGGGGAACGAGAAAAATACATCTTCATGAATGAATCACTCCTTATGCTTCTTGAAAACGATAATCCACCCGATCATAAATAATGCACCAAAATACAACCATCGTTTCTCCATTTTTATCACGTATTAACTTCCCACAAGGAAAAAACGGAAAGTCCTCCACCTCAATTTCATTCATAACAAAATGATCATCAATCCATTCCATTACCTTTGTTTCGTTATCTTCCAAAGAAACCACACTCCTTCATAGATGAAACAATAAAAAAAGCATGACAGGAGATTTGTCATACGTGAATGTGTTATATCTGTATTGCTTCTGCAATGCCAGCCATGATATATGCTGCACATGGTACAGCGATCCCATTTCCAAGCGCTTTATATCTTGCATGATCACTAATTGCTTCATCTTTGTGTCCTAAAGCTGTCCAGCCCTCTGGTAATCCCATCAAACGTTCACATTCTAATGGGGTGAGTTGTCGTATATAACCTTCTTTTTCTTTTCCTTCATACCAAAATGAAAAATAATTTACGGAACTTGCAAGCAAAGTTGGAAAAGGGTCATGTGTCCGTCCAAAACTTCCAATGAATCCTGTTTTGTTTTTGTCTTTAGCGGTACTTCGCATACGTCTTTCTTGAAAGGGGCGGACGATGGGTATTTTCCCCCTTGTTTTTTGAGCAGATATTCGACTGGTGCTGGTGGAGGACAGCCTGTCTTTTCCACAAGACGTAGGAAACGATTGCAAATCGCGGGCTTTAAATAATATTTCTCTGGCACGTGTTCCTCTAAAATCTGCCACGAGGAAGATACGTCTTCGTCTTTGAGGTAGCGTGGGCTTTCCCCAATATCGGGCATCCAAGAGTCGCCAACACACTTCAACATCCTTCCCTCGCACCATTCCAGCGTTTGCCCAGACTCCAGAAGCAGGCATTGGAATATTGGTTTTTGTGAACGACTCCAGCACGACTTTAAAATCCAGCCGGTTATTTGATGAAAAAGCTCCCATGACGTTTTCCCAAACAGCGATAACTGGATATATTCCATTCGTCGCACACCTCATTTCTTCAATAATTCGTATCGCGTGATAAAATAAACTTGATTGACTTCCTGCCAATCCTTCTCGATTTCCATTATTAGATAGATTTTGACAAGGCGATCCAAACGTAATAATATCTACGGGAGGGATAGCCCCACCATGAAGTTTTGTAATATCTCCAATATGAATCATCATTGGAAAGTGTCTTTTTGTAATGGATATAGGTGCTTTCTCAATCTCACTTGCCCAAATTGGGGTAATATTAGCAAGAGAAGCAGCTAAAGGGAAGACACCGATTCCATCAAAAAGACTTCCTAATGTAAGACCTGTCATAAGCAATCAATCTTTAATGTAGGATCTTGCTTTTTAGTTTCTAAAGAAATATTACTTTCCACTTCATTTCCCCAAACATCCCAATCAACAGGTGATTGCCTAGCGAATAATTCAACTCGTGGTAAATCGCCCATTAGCTCAACTATCTTATCTCTTGCAATGTCAGGTTTTTTACTGTGTCCTTCCACAGGACTAACAATTAACTGATGAACCTTCTTCGATATTCTTTTGGGACGTCCTTTTACAGCTAATAAACAAATTTCAGCGTTTGAGCGTGTCCAGTGACCCAAACCAAAGAAAAAGCCATTTCCTGACTTGTTTTGTTTCACCCAGACAAAGGCAACCGTTTTAAATGTATATCCCCACGCAATTATCACTTGTAATGCTTCTTGTAGCATAGGGAAGGTCGTCCATAAAAATAAAACACTATCTTTGTGAGAGATAGTATCAATAGGTAAATTACAAATATCTTTTAAATTCATTGTTTGATAATGGTTTTCTGCCACTCCATTTCCTTTTCTTTGTCGGTATTGCCACGGCGGATCAGCGTAGATAATGTTATATTTCATTTTTATCACCTCAAATTTGCACAATAAAAAAATGTCATTTGTCAACGTTTACCGTTTAAATGACAATTAAGATTTATTTACTTATCATAAGAATGCATAGTATAAATTGAAGTTGTATACTTTTATCACTCGATTTTTCCATAAAAAAAGACGCTTCAATTGAAACGTCTCTTGTTTAAGATATCAAATATTTATAGTGATAACTCCAAACAGTGATTTGCATTTATTGCATTAAAATTGCATTATTTTAATTTTTTATATCATATTATAAGCATTGATACTTCCTAAAAACCCTTTAAAATCAATGATATTGCTCTATACCTAGTACGGTGAAAGTAGAGTGGGAATGAGAATACAACTTAACTTGAAGAGGGAACGCCAATTTATAAGGATTTTTCCTAATCTAATATGGATAAAATGATTAAAAAAAAGATAGTTCCCTGCCAAAACCCTGCCAAAATAAAATGGTAGGGTTTTTTGTTTTTTTATTGAATTT
>NZ_JBPPZG010000058.1:0-19346 GCF_051918545.1 Pseudogracilibacillus amylolyticus (SeqCode)
ATGGGCATTCGTATACTGGAAACCAATTAGGCTGTGCAGCTGCTTTAGCTAACTTAGAATTGTTTGAAAAAGAAAATTTAATCCAAGAAGCCGAGGAGAAATCTGCTTGGCTTACAGAACAATTAAAAGAAATTGCAGCATTGGAACATGTCGGAGACGTCCGGCAAATGGGATTAATGTGCGGAATTGAACTTGTGGAAGATAAGAAAACGAAAAAATCATTCCGAAAAGAGGAAAGAGTTGGCTATAAAGTGACATTAAAAATGCGAGAACTAGGGATGTTAACTAGACCGCTTGGGGATGTCGTCGTCTTTATGCCTCCACTAGCAGCAACGTACGATGAATTAGCAGAAATGTTATTCATACTAAAAAAGGGGATGGAAGAAGTAACTGCATTAGCCGTAACAAAGTAAATATATGTTGTTAATTTACCACATAAAGTAGGGACTAATGGAAGTCTCATGTTTTATGTGGTTTTTATATTTAAAATATTTGTCGAATCATCATATTTTCCGATCCCTTTTTCTAAATAGTTTGACATATTAAAATGTATAAAATATAATTCACATATAAAGTGATATACGCCACTTTTAGAGGAGGTTTCTAGGTTGCCACATTCTAAACTGGCATTTTATTCTATTGATGACATTCCATCGGTCATGAAAAAACTGGAGCATAGTTGGGAGTTTTTTATGTCAGAAAACTCGATTCCTAAAACTATACGTCCAGCAGTTTACCAATCTTGGAAGCGCTGTCAGGGTTATCATGTTGATCCTCTACAAAAACAGGCACCAGTCATACTAAGTGAAGACGAAATAAATGAGCTTATAAATCAGTCACAATTATATCACATTTCACAGCCCATTATTGAGCGACTATATAATCAAATTCAAGGAACAGAACATTTAATTACATTAAGTGATGAAAACGGAAGGATTATCCATTTAAAGGGAGATAATCATATCCAAAACAAGGCACAAGAAATGAACTTTATTATTGGAGCGGATTGGAGCGAGAAGGTCGCTGGATCAAATGCAATCGGAACTGCAATTGCATCTAACGAACCAATTCAAATATTTTCTTTTGAACATTATTGTGAAGGGGTGCATCCATGGGTATGTTCTGCAGCTCCTATTAAGGATCCGCTAACGAAAAAAGTATTGGGCGTTATTGATTTAACAGGTCCAAGTGAAATTGCACAATCCCATTCACTTAGTGTAGTCCAATCCATATCGTCATTAATTGAGCAACAATTACTAAAAAACTCCTCAAGAAAATTAACTACACTCCAAGAAAAATATGAAGAAGTGAAGCGGAAACATCAATTCGTAAATGTTATTGTACTAGATGAAATGTTACATGTTGTTCGTGCAGATGAAAAATGCTTATCATTATTAAGAATAAACGAGTGGGATCGTTTATGGGAACATCCCGAAATGAAACAATTAAAACGATCCTTGTTAGATAGGAATATAAATTTAGGAACAGATGAACTTGAGTGGGACTGGGATATCGAAGAGTTACAAGTTAAAATTTTTATTCGGGAAGTAACACTAGATTCCAAACGAATTGGGTACTGCTTATGTTTCGAAAAACTGTATCAATTTAACCCTTCGGATCCTAGTAGCAAGTCCGTTTTTCAAGGAATTATTGGTAATTCTAAACAGATGAATCAAATTATCGATAAGGCAAAAGTAGTTGCAAAAACGGACGTACCGGTACTTATTACAGGCGAGAGCGGAACAGGGAAAGAAGTATTATCCTTTTCCGTCCATCAAGGTAGCTCGCGAAAAGACGAACCGTATATTTCGATCAATTGTGGTGCTATTCCACGAGATTTAATTGCGAGTGAATTATTCGGTTATGAAGCTGGTACATTTACTGGAGCAGATCCTAAAGGGAAAAAAGGAAAATTTGAAGAGGCTAATGGTGGGACATTATTATTAGATGAAATTGGTGAAATGCCGCTAGAATTACAAGTGAACTTATTACGGGTTCTGCAAGAAAAAGAGATTGTTCGGTTAGGCTCTTCAAAACCAATACCTATAGACGTACGAGTAATTGCCGCTACGAATAAAAATTTAAAAGAAAGTATGGAAAAAGGTGTATTTCGGTCGGATCTTTATTTTAGGTTAAATGTGGTTGAGTTGCATCTTCCACCGCTTAGAGAACGAGCAGAAGACATTCCTTTACTTAGTCAATATTTTGTAAAAGAATTGGCAAAAACACACGGAAAACAAGTTCCAACGATTGATCATGAGGTATTAACATTATTTTCAAAATACCATTGGCCCGGAAATATACGTGAATTAATGAATGTGATGGAATATGCAATATTATTTAGTGCAAATAAAATAACATTAGAAACATTACCTAAATCGATTAAGGAGTTTCAGGAACAAGAGGTTCATTCCCTTTCTGTCTTAGAGTTGGAAGAAAAAAAGGAAATCAAACGACTTCTTGTTGAATCAAACGGAAATTTGTCAGAAGTCGCAAGAAGATGTGGAATCGCAAGAACGACCCTTTATCGTAAAATTAAAAAATATAATTTAGGATAAAATGAAATTGTCCACGTAAAGAGGCTATATCTAAAACTTCCACTCTAAAGGCGAACGACTACGAGATGGAGAGTTTAGAATGTTATTATATTAACACTTGGCTGCTTCATACGTAATTGATGCAAACTGTACAGCAGTGAAAATATAAAAACTAGTAACAGCTTTGTTGATTTCCGCCTCCGGGCAGTACGCGCATCCTTAGGGCACGGCGATCTGCCACCGAAGCAGAAAACCACTGCTTCTGAGTCTTCCGACGTACAGGATGTACTAGCGCAGACGTCGCCACAGGACGTGGCGTTCTTAGTCTGCGTTCCCCCTGTTGCTTTTCCCGTAAATCTTTACGGTGGGACGAAAGCGAAGCTACAGTCCCAGGAGTCGACTGCCCTCCAGCTCCAATCAACTATAATGATAGTAGGAATTACTAATATAGTGCGTTTTACATGTGCGATCTCAGCGGAGGAAATACACGGAGACTCCTGGTCGGCTAGTTACGGTCACGTCCTGTGACCTACGCCGACACTAGGACGTCCTGTCCGTCGCAGGAGGAAAGGCCTAGATGAGACAACTAAAGTCGCGTAGCACAAGGAAGGCTCATTAGCCGCCTTAGGATGCGCGCAGTGTATTTCCGCAGCGATAGGTTAACACTACTGCACAGTTTATGGATAATTACCAACAAAGTGAACAAAACAGAAAAAAGAAATCCGAACGAATACAAATTTCAATTGGAAAATTTGTATCATAGTTCGGATTTCTCTGTGACTAAAATGCTTTTGTACCAGCCTTAAATTAGTTATTTACTTTTGGAAGTTCCATTTTCATCCACTCATTATAAAATGTATCAATGTCTGGTTCAAAATCATGGATGACTGGATACCACGGTGTAACGGCTTCTACTTCTAATAACGACGCACAACCCGGACAATAATACTCGCGTAGTACTTGCCATTCAGGATCAGGCGACATTAATTTCGGATATACTTCGTTCATCTTTTCTTCCGTATCCCGAACATAGACGTTGGCATGAAGTTTCCAATTTACTTTGTAATCACAAAATTCGTGACCGCAGTCGCACTTGATGATTCGCTTTCCATTTTCCTTTAAAACGATATATAAATGTAATCCTAGAGGAAGAAGAATGGGATCATCCCACTCTACTCGACTTTGCATGACTTCTAAATACAGCTTAAACCGTTCCTGATCTTTATGACTGGACATCATTTCTTTTATTTGATACCATTCCAACGTTCCTTCAACGAGTTCATTAATGAGCTTCTTATCATATTTAGCCATTCGTTTCACCTCTTCTTTATTCGATTTATTTTTTAAAGCGATTAATGTGTACTCCTAATTTCGTTACATTTAAATCATCTTCATAAATCATCCAGTCTTCTGGTAAATCCCAAAATCCTTTAAATTCATCAGTAAACTTTTCACTTAATGCAAAGCTTTGGGCAAACATATGTCTAACTTGTAAAGAGGCATCTTTATTGATAATTTTTTCCTTTTCTTGTTTCATCCATTCGGTAGTAGGAACACTTCGTTCTAAACGTTTTTTTCGTATTTCTTTACGTTTTTTAGCTGTTTTTTCATGATCGACTTTGAACTCACCATTTTCTTCTGTAAATACACAACCGTATACGCTTGTTGCATACCGTGGTAAAATATATTTTTCATTCAAATCTGCTTCTACATCTTCCGGTCTTCTATCGAGTGGATCACCAAAACCTGGACCACCTCGTAAATAGTTCATAATGACATCATAGTCACCGAACTCCTCTTGTGTAGATACCGCTTGCCTATCTCGATGTAGTACTTTTGCATTCATATTTTCTTCATATGTCGGATGGTCTGGGTCAACATCCGCACCGAGTGGAAGTGGTAACCGTTTTTCGATTCGTTCTTTTATATCCGTATCAAAGGCAGTAAAACGATAACCTGCAGCGGCAGGGTAACCACCCATAAGTCCGCAGTCGGTTGCCATTACTCCCGCACCTGCAACGAACATCGTCCATTCTTTTGCTCCCCAGCCAAGTCTTAAGGATTGCCAACCATTTCCGCCTCGGTATTTTCCTGCTCCGCCTGAACCTGGGAGAATTTCGCGCCCTAAGTATACGAGTGGTTCAAGTAGCTCCCAAATTTCCATATCACCCATATCCCCTTCAGGATTCCATAAAGCTGCCGAATGGCTAATGCCATCTTTGACAGCACTGGCACCAACACCGCACGCAGCAGTCTCAAAGCTGTTTAACGCAGATAATTGACCGTATTGGTCATAACCGCCACCCATTAGCCAGTTTGACGTATGTGCGTTTCCAGCATTGATTTCTTCTAAAAATCCTCGCCCATAATAACCACGGCTTAATCCGCGCCATAATGGTGACCATGCAGCAACTAGTGCATGCCACGTATTGGAATGTGCAGAACGAATATCATCTGGATTAAACCAAGAACCGTACGGGACACCAAATTTACTTGCATAGTAGGCTCCATCATTAATTCGGTCGTTCGGGACGAGTGTTTGTGAGAGCATTACCCAAATTCCACTCGTTATTGATACTGGAGTTGCGTTAAATGGATGCCATCCCCAACGGCTCGATCCTTCAAAGTCAATTTCTAGCTGTGCATTTTTATGAACCGTAATTTCAGACGGGGTATGAATAATCGAATCTTGTTGCGCAAATTTAGGCAAATCTAGCCCTTCGAATGGTACATCGATAAAGGAAGCAGCTCGGTATTTTCCAGGAATGAGCATCGTTTTTACTTGGTTCACAAATCCGCGTCGTCCATCTTCAATAATTTCACGGATAAATTGTTTATACGTATCTACACCTTCTTCTTTGATGACATCAAGGACAAGATCACGAATCATATGGCATCCTGCTACCCGTGTTTTTTCATCTAGTGTCCAATATTTCACTGCACGAACAGAACGTGTACTTTCTAGTAACCAATCTTTTGACAAAACATCATTTTGACCAATTTTACGACAAGTAACTTGATATCCATCATCGTATCGCTGGACTGGCCCCATCGGCATACTTCCCGGTGCACTCGCTCCTGTATCAATAACATGTGTCACACCACCGACCCAGCCGACAACTTCACCTTCCCAGAAAATAGGTACGAGCGTATGAACATCACATGTGTGTACATTTCCGACATGGTTATCATTATTACAGAAAATATCTTTATCATTTATTCCCGGGTTATCTTCATAGTCATTTTCGATCATAAATTTAATCGCTGCACCCATTGTACCAACGTGGATAATGATTCCTGTTGAAGTAACTACTGAATCAGCTTCAGGTGTGTATAAACTGAAACATAACTCTCCTTCTTGTTCTACAATAGGGGAGGCGGCAACTTTTTTTGCCGTTTCCCGAGCATGGACGACTCCACCTCTTAATTTCGAATAAATTTTTTCAAAACGGATTGGATCTGATTCTTTTAATGGAAGTTCCTTTAATCCTGCATAATAACCCGTTTCCTTACTAAGTCTATCCACTTCTGCGCGCATTTCTTTTAATGTTTTTCCATCCCAACCGATTGGGGCTTTTTTCTCTGTTTGAATATCATCGATTGTTTTTACCAATCTGATAACCTCCTTGTAATTATTCCAATTCTTTCAAATGGAAAATTCGATTTTGATCAAGATATGCTTCAAATCCTGTAGGGACAACTAACGTAGTTGCAGTCGATTCAATAATAGAAAACGCTTCAATTTTATTTCCTGGTAATAACTTTTCCATTTCATAAATAGTTGCTTCAATCCATTCGCCATCCCAATACACTTGTCGTGTTCCTAAAAAGGCTATATTTGGTGGTGTTTTTCCTGCTAAAGGTTCTTCAGGGATTTTTGGTTGTGCCACATCTACAATACCTCGAACGATCGCTCCAGTAATGGAATATCCAAGTTCTGGTGATAGTGCAGATTTCGCATATACACGTGTATACATTTCTTCAAATGTTTCTACAAGTGTGTGGTAATCGTTTACATCTTTAAATGCAGTAATTGGTGCTTCAATTTCAAGGTCGTTCAATTGTCCTTGATATTGCATACGATAAAGTAATCGGAAGTTCACTTCATCATTGGAATAACCATTTTTCTCAAATTCTTCAGCAACTTTTTCTTTTAATTCATCCCAAGCAGCTTGTAATTCTTTCCCTGCTTCTAAAATCGTATCGTCATTTGCTTTTTCAGCAACATTTATATCTAACGTCTTATCATAACGATATTCAAAATCGGCTGCTCCACAACCAAATGCCGAAAATCCTGCAGCCCACGCCGGGACTAATACATCCTCAAAGCCGAGACCTTTTGTGTATCCTGCTGTATGAAGTGGTCCGCCACCACCATAGGAGAAACAGACGTACTGAGAAGGGGAATACCCTTTACCTAAAATCATTGATTCTAAATAGTTTTTCAGTTGTGATTCAAGTAGTTCGGTCACACCATAAGCCGCATCTTCAACAGATAATCCGAGTGGATCGGCAATTTGTTCTTTGACAGCTAAATAGGCTCTTTCCCGTGATAATTTGATCGTTCCACCGATAAAATTATCTGGATTAATTAACCCTAAAACGACATGGCAATCCGATACGGTTACTGTTTCAATTCCACTTTCCGGGTTACAAACACCGACTAATGAACCAGCACTATCTGGACCTAATGTTAGATTTCCGTAGTTCGGATCAATTCGGACATAACTTCCTGTTCCGGCTCCGGTTGTATCCATGGAAACAAGTGGTAAGGATAATACGAGCCGTGCCATATCCGGGCTAGATTCAATTGCTAAATCACCTTGCGTAATTAATCCGATATCAAAGCTCGTTCCACCGATGTCTGAACAAGCAACATTTTTAATACCTAAACTATCGCTTAAATATTTTGCTCCAACCATGCCGCCAATAGGGCCAGATACACAAGTTCTTGCTAGTTCATTTGCTTTAATACTAATCGTTCCACCATGACTAGCCATAATTCGTAAATCAAAATTTGTTCCATGTTCTTGTAATGCTTTATCCAGTTTTGCGAGTGTTTCACGCGATGGTTCTGCTGCGTATGCTTCCACGATAGTTGTATTTGTACGATGGGATTCTTTTCTGACTGGGTAATAATCGACTGTTGCAAAAACTTTGATCTGTTTATTCTGTTCTTTAATCATTTTTTCTGCGACATCTCTTATTATTCGTTCATGTTTCGGATATTTATAGGAATGTAATAAGCTAATAACAATGGCTTCAACATCGCTATCGATCAGTTGTTGAATAGCGCTTTCAATTTCGTGTTCATAAAGGGGAATAACAACATTACCAAACATATCAACTCTTTCGGTGACACCGACTGTCCATTTTCGTGGAACGAGTGGTGGATCGAAATGGTGGGTGTTGACGTGAATTCTATCTGCATAGGAATACCCTAAATGTGACTGAACACCTCGACCCATTCGATGACTATCTTCCATTCCTTTGTTTAGTACTAATCCAACGCGAAGGCCGACACGAGAAACGAGTCGATTAAGCATCGCTGTACCAGAATACACTCCCGCTAACAGATTTGGAAATTCATTATCTACGGTTGTACCCCATTGTCCTAATGCATCCTTCGCCGAGTTGATTAAACCGATATGTTCATCATTAGGTGTTGTTTGTGCTTTTCCTACAACAAATTCCCCCTTTTCATCAATAATAAATGTGTCTGTCATTGTACCGCCGGCATCAATTGCAAGTATTTGTGATTTTGCCAAATGAATGTCTCTCCTTTCGTTTTGATTCACCAATGTTAATTGCAAGTAGCATGCCAATTTTATAAAAGGTGCTAAAATAGGGTTCAAGCAGGTGTTTATTCTTTCGTTGCGATTTTGATGTAGGATAGTTGTAGCGTTTTGCTACAAGTGTAGCGAAACAAATTTGGTACTCGTCGCAGTATGTTAAAATAAGTGCAGTAGTGAATAGGAAGTGATTAAAAAATGATTAAAAAAATAATAAAGCTATTTTTTATCAGTTTTGCAATGCTTTTTATCGTTGGGTGTAACGTAAATGATTTCATTGAAAATGTCGCTGAAACAGACCAGAAGGAATTGGACTCTGTTACAGCGATTCAAGATTTAAAGCAGACGGAATATTTTCGTGATGGGGCATTAGAACATATTTTAGAAGGGGAAATTAATCGAAAAGGCCAAGCAGTCGGATTTCATTTTGATCGACTACCTACAAAAAAAGGAGAAATTGTGGAAGGGACAGAAACAGATCCGAACGAGTTTGGGGTATATGAAGCGAAAGTGATTATAAGTGATGTCGAAAAAACTTCAAACGGTGGAATATCCACGTTTTTCCCTAATGATTGGGATACCCAACAAGTTATAGATGGGATAAATGAAGCATATGATAACAAGGTTTATATTTCGGGTAATACATATGAAGGTTTGACCGCAGATGGAATGATTATTCGCATGTATCTCGATCAGCATGAAAAAATCATTTCCGCATTTCCGGTTTATTAAAGGAGGTTTTCTAGTGTATCAAATTAGAGAAATTCTACTTAAAAACGGCCCTCATGAAAGAAAAAGAATTGTAATTGAATTCGATGATCCAAGAATGGAAATTGTCAGTGAATTTTTAATGACAGATGCACCGCTATTAGGTGGGGAAGTTTTGCATGAAATAGACAGAGTTCTTGTGGGGGAGAGAGAGCGACTTGAGTCGAGTGGGAATCGCTGTGCAGTCTTAATTCAAGCAGATGTAACGCTAATAGAAGATTTATTTGAAACCTATCCATCCTATGAAATGGACACGCAGGAGCTTCGCGATCTAATCGAAATGTGGTTGAATAAGGTATCAGAATGAAGCCACACAGTTATTTATTAAAATCACATGACAAGTATATGTGATTTTTATTTTTTCATCAAAAATCGATTTCACCTACTAATCCCCCCTAAAAAATGCAATTTTCTCTTAGGCTAAACGTACGTTTTCCATGCTGAAAACAGTCGAATTATTCAATTTTACCATTTTGCAATTTGTAAAAATTTCGGAAATAATAGAGATACGAAAGTAAAGTCATGGTAAGATAGTAGGAGAACTTTCGGTGTAATACATAACTTTTCGAATAAAAATATACTAGAAGGAGTAAAGGTAATGAAGTTTTTCCATACGGCAGATTGGCATTTAGGTAAGCTGGTTCAAGGTGTTTATATGACGGAAGATCAGGAATTTGTTTTAAGGCAGTTTATTGACGCAATTAAGGAAGAAAAACCTGATGCTGTGGTGATTGCTGGTGATCTATATGATCGGGCTGTTCCACCAACAGAAGCAGTACAGCTGTTAAATAACGTACTAGATGAAATTATTTTAGAGTTAAAAACACCTGTTATTGCGATTGCCGGAAATCACGATAGTCCGAGCAGGCTTCATTTTGGCAGTCGAATTATGACTGAAAAAGGCTTTCATGTAGTCGGTCAGTTTGAAAAAGACGCTCCACCGGTCATTCTAAACGATGAATTTGGGGAAGTTCACTTTCACCTTGTTCCGTATTGTGATCCGAGCATTGTACGAAATGTGCTTGATGATGAAGAGATAAAAACACATGATGATGCAACAACGAAAATTATTGAAAATATCCAAGCTAAAATGGATGAAAATGCACGCCACGTCTATGTTGGACATGCTTTTGTCACACCAAATGGAGATAGTCAGGATAATACAAGTGAATCGGAACGTCCGCTTTCGATCGGAGGAGCTGAATATGTAAATGCCAGCCATTTTGACCCGTTTCATTATACGGCTTTGGGACATTTACACCAAGCGCATTATGTTCAACATGAAAAAATTCGCTATGCAGGTTCCCCTTTAAAATATTCTATTTCAGAAGAAAGTCATAAAAAAGGGTATTTTATTGTGGAGATGGATGATGCTGGGAACACTTCAGTTGAAAAAAGACTGCTCACACCAAGAAGAGATATTCGAACAGTAGAAGCAAACATCGATGAGATTTTAACATACCCAATCAATGAAGACTATGTGTTTGTTAAGTTAATAGATGACGCACCAGTTTTATCAGCGATGGAAAAAGTCCGTTCCGTATTTCCAAATGCGATGCATGTAGAGAGAAAATATACGGGACTTATGGATACGATGGAAACGAACGAGATGAAACGTCGTTCAGAATTAAGTGATGTGGAATTGTTTAAAGCATTTTATAAAGAAGTAAAAGGGTACGAAGCAACAGAAGAGACGGAAGAAATTTTTAAAGCGGTACTTGATGATTTATTGAAAATTGAAAATGAAACAATGGAAGCAGAAAAACAGGCAGCGCCTACAAATTAAATTGGAAGGAGTTGAAGCTACATGAAACCTTTAAAACTAAGTATGACGGCATTTGGCCCATACAAAAATACAGAAACGATTGATTTTACAAAATTAGAAGATCATCATCTTTTTGTCATTTCAGGAGCGACAGGTGCCGGGAAAACGACTATTTTTGATGGAATATGTTTTGCTTTATATGGTACAGCGAGTGGGTCGGATCGGGAAAATATTGCAATGTTACGTAGCCATTTTGCGGATGATGATACACATACTTCAGTTGAATTAACTTTTGAATTAAACGGACGAACATATCGAGTCTTCAGGCAACTAGGGCATATAAAAGAAGGGAATAAAACGCGAACCGGAGAACGGTATGAATTTTTTGAGCAGCTCGATGATAAAACAGAAGTACCTTGTGTTGATCGCCAAATAGTTTCAGAAATAAACGATAAACTTGAAGCTATCATCGGGTTAACTCAAGATCAATTTAAACAAATTGTCATGTTGCCCCAAGGCGAATTTAGAAAATTACTAACATCAGAAACGGAAAATAAGGAAGCCATTTTGCGCCGTTTATTTAAAACCGAACGTTATAAACATATGAATCAAATTTTGAAAGAAAGAAAAGAAGACGTGAATATGAGATTTATACAAGAAACTAAGATGTTAGATCATCATATTCAAAGTATTCATTCCACGCTTGAGAAGCGGGAAGATTCACTCCTATTTTATTTTTTAAATAATGATAATTATAATGTGGAGCAAATTATTCAAGGTTTGGAAGAAGAGATTCATTATTTATCTATAAAAATTGATACCGACGACAAAAATTACCGAGAAGCTTTGCAAAAATACGAACAAAAACAGGCTTTCTTACATAAGGCAATGACAACGAACGACCGTTTTATTCTTTTAGATCAGAAAAATGAAGAATTAGCGACTTTACAAAATCAACGGGTGATTTTTTTACGAAAAGAAAAGCAAGTTGACGCAGCTGAACGTGCAAGCCGAATTGAACCATATGAAAAACAGTTAGCCGAACGCAGAAAAGAACGGGAGGAAAAAGAGCGTTATGTCAACGAAGCTACCACACTTTTCACTGAGGCGAAAAGACAATTAGAACTTGTCCAACAAGCGTATAGTCGAGAGGAACAAAAAGAGGCTGAGCGTGAAAAATTAAAAAGAAATTTAGAAAATTACGATGAGTTATTACCGACGATCGAAGAAATGGATCAAATACGGCGGGATTTGAAAAAATTATCAGTAGAAATTGAGCAGAGATCTTCTGAATTAAAGCGTGTTATCTCATTTTTGGATACGAAAGAAAAAGAAGTTGAGAAATTAAAACGAGATATTACGAAAAAAGAATCTCTAGTTAGTGAGAATGGGAAAAAACATGAAGAGATGTACCAGTTGCGTGAACAATATATAGTACTGAATGATTATATGAAAAATCGGAAAAGTCATCGGAATTTGCAAAAAGAATTGGAAGCAAAAGAAAAAGAATATTTGCGTGCTGAAAAAACATTTAAAGAATTAGAAGCAGTTTGGTTTCATAATCAAGCTGCAGTTTTAGCGAGTCATCTTACCAATGGTGATAATTGTCCAGTCTGCGGAAGTACTGCTCATCCACATAAAGCGACTTTTGAAGGTGAACAAATTTCGAAAGAACAATTTGATCACATGAAAGCCGAATGGGAAGAAAAACAAAAAGCATACCAAGAAATTTTAGCTACATATCGTTCGAGTACCGAACAATTAAAGGAAAAGGCGCAAGCGGTATCAGCTTATAAAGTCGCTTTGGAACATGTAGGAAATGTCCTTACAGAGGTTCGGGATCGAGGAGTTCAGTTAAAAAATGAACTGGCGGAATTAAAAAAAGTTGAAGAGCAATTAGCTGAAGATAGAAAATATGTATCGAAACTAGAAACTGATATTAAAAAAGCAAGAGAGAAAAAAGAAGAAGTGGAAGGGAAATTAGTCAAGAGCCGAACTTCATTTACTCAATTGGATGCAACGAGTAAAGAACGGTGCCGCAATATTCCAGAAGAACTTAAAGATTTAACAGCACTCAAAGATCAAATAAAAGTTACAGAAAATGAAAAACTAAAATTAGAAAAACGTTGGGAAGAAGTACAAGAACAATTAAAACAAGCAGATAAAGCAAATACAGAAGCTCAATTAAATCTCGTACATGGAAAAAACCAATTTGAAGAAGTTCAAACAATTGTTCATAAAGTCGAAGAAATATTTCAGCAATATTTACATGAAGCGAATTTTGAAAATGAAGAAATGTACAAGCAGGCAAAAATGACAACAGAAGACATAGAAGGATTAAAAAAAGAAATTGAGACGTACAAACAACGATTAGCGACCGTTCAAAAGCAAATTGAAGACTTGACGGAAGAATTAAAGGAAAAAGATCGAGTCGATGTGAAGCAAATTGAAGAACAATTACAGCAATTAAAACATTCATATGAAGCAGCATTGGAGCAGTTAAATCGAACAAAAAAATATAAGGAAACAGCAAATACTATAAAAGATACTATTTTAAACGTAAAAGCAAAATCAGAAACGCTTGAAAAAGAACTACGGACAGTAACAGATTTATATGATGTGTTACGGGGACAAAATGATAGAAAGATTTCTTTCGAACGGTATTTGCAAATTGACTATTTAGAACAAATTACAAACGCAGCGAATGAGCGCTTCAAAACATTAACGAATGGACAATTTTATTTAATTCGAAGTGACAGACAAGAAGCACGAGGAAAACAGAGTGGCCTTTCCATCGACGTGTATGATTCGTATACTGGACAAACACGCGATGTTAAAACGTTATCCGGAGGCGAAAAATTTATTGCATCCCTTTGCCTTGCTCTGGGAATGTCTGATGTAATTCAAAGTTTCCAAGGCAGTATCTCAATGGATACAATGTTTATCGATGAAGGATTCGGGTCACTAGATGAGGAGTCGTTACATAAGTCTATCGACGCCCTGATCAGTTTGCAGGAGACTGGACGTACGATCGGTGTAATTTCTCATGTGGAGGAATTGAAAACGATCTTCCCAGCAATGCTTGAAGTAAACAAAACAAAAGAAGGATACAGCGAGACGAGATTTGTATTGAAATAAAATTTTTCTTGTTGAAAGATGTGGATTCCTTCTTGCAACATGCTAAGTGGCGGGGAAAGATGCAAAGTCGCTTTTGTAACATGCTAAGTGTCGGAAAAAGATGCAAAGTCGCTCTCGTAACATGCTAAGTGGCGGAAAAAGATGCAGAGTCGCTCTTGTAACATGCTAAGTGTCGGAAAAAGATGCAAAGTCGCTCTTGTAACATGCTAAGTGTCGGAAGAAGATGCGGAGTCGCTCTCGTAACATGCTTAGTGGCGGGAGAAAATGCAAAGTCGCTCCTGCCTTATGCTTAGTGTCAGGAAAAGAAGCGGAGTCGCTCTCGCCTCATGCTTAGTGTCAGGAGAAAATGCAAAGTCGCTCTTGCCTCATGCTTAGTGGCGGGAAAAGATGCAAAGTCGTTCTTGCCTTATGCTTAGTGTCAGGAAAAGAAGCGGAGTCGCTCTCGCCTTATGCTTAGTGGCAAGAAAAGAAGCAAAGTCGCCCTCGCACCATGCTTAGTGTCAGGAAAAAATGCAAAGTCGCTCCTGCTTCATGCTTGCAGGAGAAGATGCAGAGTCACATACTGATAATGCTCATTCATTCGTATAATCACAAAAATAAGGAAAACCCTGAACTTATCGTTCAGGGTTGATTATTATCAGATTGAAAATTGCGCTTTTCTTGCTTCAGCGTTTCCAAACTTCTTCATTAATTAGTGACGGTGGCTTTTCACCATTTAATCCAGCCATTAAATTTTTGAGCGCAAGTTTTGACATCGCGAGTTCGGTCGCATACGTGGAGGAACCGATATGTGGAAGTGTCACAACATTTGGCATGTCAAGGAGTGGGTTATCAGGCTCTACTGGTTCCACTTCAAACACGTCCAAGCCAGCTGCAGCTATTTCTTTATTCTGTAATGCTGCGATTAGATCTTTTTCCACAATAGTTTTGCCCCGGGAACCATTAATAAAAATCCCAGTTTCCTTCATTAAAGAAAATTCTTTAGCCCCAAGCATTCTTTCTGTTTCTTTTGTCAATGGTGTTATAAGTAGGACAAAATCAGATTCAGCGAGCAAATCGTTTAAACTGCGGTATTTTGCATTATATTTTTCTTCAGCTTCAGGCTTTTTAGAACGGCTATGATATAAAATATCCATATGGAAACCGTGGTGTGCACGGTGAGCAATTGCTTGACCAATTCTCCCCATCCCGATGATTCCTAATTTTTTATGGTGAACATCGACCCCATAATGTTCTGCTGTTAAATCACCTTTCCATTTTCGGTCTTTTACATATTGATCAAGTTCCGGAATACGTCTAGCTGTTGCGAGTAAAAGACCAAACATCGTGTCCGCAACAGTGTCTGTAAGTACATCAGGTGTGTTTGTCGCCATAATATTTCGTTTTGTTAATTCTTTGATATCTAAATTATTGTAACCAACTGAAACATTGCTAACGATTTTTAAATTTGGAGCTAAATCGAGTAATTTTTTATCTACCTGAAGCCCAAGACCGATAATGCCGTCTGCATCTTTTAATTTTTCGTTAAACTTTTCATTTTCTGTTGAAACAATATTGTAAAAACAAGAAACGTCTGCATTACGTTTTAGTTCGTCTAAAGCTTCATCTTCTAATCGATTAACAATAATTACTTTCTTTCTCATCGTTTCCCACCTCTTCTTACTGACATATTTTTAAAAAAATTTCTCAACCAGTTGGCAAGCTGACTAAAGCGATTATAACTTGCCGACTTTAGATCCCTCCGTTATACCGATAAATAGTTCACGATTTCTTCAAAAGTCTTGTTAAAACAATATTTTAAAGTCTTTTAAATGAATTTGAATTTTTTACATGGTATAATGCATATCGTACAACAATTACGTAAATTATTCTAATAGATTCAATTAAAAGAAAGGAGAGTTTTTAATGGCTCATTTGCATATTACAGGATGGGTAGTTGCATTTATATTGCTATTTGTCGTAACTTCTTTTTATAAGTCGGGAAAAGCAAAACCGGGAAAGATTCTACATATGATTTTACGTCTTGATTATTTAATTATTTTGTTTTCCGGGATTACTTTATTTTTCCAGTATAGCAATATTTCAGGAGAACTGATTATAAAAGTTCTTGCAGGTCTATGGGCAATTGCTTCTATTGAAATGATTACAGTTAAAACGAATAAAGATAAACCGACAAAAGCTTGGTGGATTCAGTTCGTTATTGCCGCATTACTCGCGATCATTTTAGGATTTGGTCGTTTACCTTTAGGAGTTTTACCATAAAACGCTAAACGAAAGGCTATTCTTTAGTGGGTAGTCTTTTTTCTTTAAAAATTTTAGTTGGAGTGCATGTAATGAAAAAAATAATCACATTAGTCTTCATCATTCCAGTTTTATTTATGAGTATGATGCAGCAATCAGTCAATGCAGAGTCTCAGCTTTCGAATGAAATAATATATGATATTTTAATCGACCGTTTCAATAACGGGCGACAAGCTCCGAGCGACCAAGTTGATATTGACGATCCGCTCACTTATAACGGGGGAGATATCAAAGGAGTAACAGCGAGACTTGACATATTGAAAGAAAATGGTTTTACGGTCGTTTCTTTATCCCCGATCATGGAAAATGCGCTAAAAGGGTATCACGGATATTGGATTGAAGACTTTTACTCAGTTGAAGAAGAATTTGGGACAATAGAAGATGTAAAAGAATTAGTCGATGAAGCACATAAAAAAAATATGAAGGTAATCATTGAGTTAGTGACAAATTATGTAGCGAAATCCAGCCCCCTTACTGAAGATCCAGATAAAGAAGATTGGTTTACAGAAAATACCGTTGAACCAATAGAAGCGACTAAATGGCTTGAAAACGTGCTTGTCTTTGACCAAGAAAACCCGGAAGTGCAGGAATATTTATTAGATGTTGCCGAATTTTGGATGAACGAAGTTGATATTGATGGCTTTAAAATCCACGCAGCTGATCAAGCTTCACCAGAATTTTTAAACAAGTTAACAGAACAAATAAAACAAACTGATCCTAATTTTTATCTGATCGCTACAACCCTTCAAGGTAATGCAGATGTTGATCACATCGTTCAGAACGAAAATATCGATGCGGTAGCAAATCACGAGATGTACGAAGCTTTCAACGATGTTTTAATAAAGCCAGATGAACCTATCTCTAAGCTATTTGACGTTCGCGGTGAAGAGGCAAGTAACAAGGATTTACTGTATGTAGATAATATAAATACCCCGAGGTTTTCTAATAATTTTGCCGAACAAGGTAGAAATGCAATCACAACATGGCAATTAGCGTTAAGTTATCTTTATTTAACCCCAGGTGTACCTATTATTTACCAAGGCTCCGAAGTCCCAATGTATGGACCGGGGTATCCTGAAAATCAATATCTTGTTGATTTTACAAGTTCAAATCCCGATTTAGAAGATGTGTTTAAAAAAATGGCTTCACTAAGAGGGCAATTTTCAGCTGTAACTGAAGGAAGTTTTGAACAAGTTGCAACAGAAGAAGGGCTCAGCTTGTTTAAACGCTCATTGGAGAATAAAGAGACAGTTTACATTGCAATTAATAATGATAGCCAATCACGCACAGTAACCATCGATGGGATTAATACATCTATGCAGTTAAAAGGATTACTTCATGATGATACAATCAGAGCGAATGAAGATGGTGAGTATTTGATAGGAATGGAACGTGAATCCGCAGAGATATTTATGATTCAGCCGAATGTTGGTTTTAACTGGGGATTTATCTCTTTTGTAGCAGGTGTGTTTATTGTGTTTATTGGCGCAATAATAGTACTGACAGTAAAACAAAAAAAGCGAAGTAAAATAAAGTAAGATAAGTGACAAAATAATCTCTCAGCTTGAGTGCATGAGAGATTATTTTTTGATTATTATTATCCGAGCTGGAAGTTGCTCGAGTTAAGGTGTAGGTTGCTCAAGTCGAGGATGGAGTTGCTCAAGTCAAGGTAGAGTGCTCAATCTGCCTGAAAATTAATTTCACGAAAAAAGGAAACGAGACCATCGCTCACGTTCCCAATTTTAGCAAATACACAAAAAATGGGCACGAACCCAGTGCCCTCGTTACGTATTTTAAATCAACCGATTTCGCATCAGTCTCACTCAATTATCTTTTGCCCGCTTCATTACCTGAATCGGTTCACCATTTTCATTTGTGCCTTCTTCAATAACAATATCGTATTTTTCCATCAATTCATTTCTTCGTTTTGCAAACTCATCGTAAAGATCTTCCAGTTTATCGACATTTTCCCAAATTTCTTCGTCTGTTATTTCGTTATGATAATAAGTCTTACCGTCTTCTAAAATCATTTGATAGCCGAATTCTTCAGCATCGATTTGTAATTGATGTAATTCACGGACTTCTTTCGTTTTCGGTTTAATCTCTTTTAAATATTCCATGATGGCATCTAGCTCTGGCAAAACCTCATTCTCCAAGTAGTCAATCCCTTCCGTGGGATTTTCAAATTTATCAAAACTATATAAATCATCCCTTTTGGTACCGATTTTTTCTTGCTTCATCTCCTGAAGTGCTTGCCAATCGTTATTGTAATAATCAATGAGCTCATCTGCCACTTGATCATTACTGGAACACGCTCCTAGAAAAAGGCAAAAAGTGAATAATGAGACAGCTACGATTCTTTTCATATTGTAAACACCTCTCTACCTAACACCGACTAGTTCCTCGATTGTCGTCCCTTCCGGCAAGCGTCCATTAAAAATGTAGTTATAATCACTATCTGATAATTGGATAGCTTCTTTATCAGGATTTAATCACATCTTCTAGTAACTTAACAATTAATCAGCAGTTTTTCAAGGTACAAAATAACCGTTTAATGACAGTGTAAGGCATAGTGAATTAGAATCACATACCATAGCCGGGAGATGTGCTATAATTACGGACAATGGATCATAATGGGGTGGCTTTCATGTCAAAGTTTTTTCTTTCTTGTTCATCATCGTCGGAGCCGGCTTTCTCATTTATGGAGACAGGTAGTTATTAAAAATCACATTTAGATGAAGGAAAACGTCTGGATGAGGCGAAAAGGTTTGTCTCTGAGGATATTATTGGCGCTGACCCACGAAAAAGTGAGTGCTAATTATGAAGTGGTATTGTACTTGTATAGTAGACAGTTTTTAGAAAGTTGCTCCAGTCAAGTTAGGAGTTGCTCAAGTTAAGGCAGAAGTTGCTCCAGTCAAGGTAGAAGTTGCTCAAGTTAAGGCGGAAGTTGCTCAAGTCAAGGTGGAGGTTGCTCAAGTTAAGGCGGAAGTTGCTCCAGTCAAGGCGAAAGTTGCTCAAGAAGAAACGCGAAACGCCAATAACATC
>NZ_JBPPZG010000059.1:0-19232 GCF_051918545.1 Pseudogracilibacillus amylolyticus (SeqCode)
GTCTCTATTTGTTCTTCTCGCAACCTCTGCATATGTATGCCCTTTTCCGTTCACTTGTTGTCTGATATAATTAATTTCAGTCACTTCTAACACTCCTAATCTACCTCCTGCCAGAATAATGGTCCAACAGGAAGTGTAGTTAATTATTGAGTTGTTAGCAAGTGGCTTTTTCTTTTATGCATAGCCCTATAGGCCATGCATAAAAGAAGTGCCATAACCTACATTTTTAGTTTGCCATAAACAATTAGCTAAGGCTATAGCTGATGGCGTAGATCAGTACTTTAAAATCAACTGATAAAAACAAGGACCAGGAATAAAATTTTCCTGGTCCTTGTTTTATTTCACAAACTTTATTTCAGATTCCGCAATAAACTCCGTATTCATAATACCATCTGTATCTACCGGACGAAGTTCAAGCCATCCTTTAATTAAGGGATATACTGTAATTTCATCACCTTTATTAAATTGATTAACCTTAATCGCATTTTTTGAAGGCCTTGCATACGAATAGACATCGTTTTTTTTAACTATTGCTTTCTTTTTTAAATCTGCCAATATTATCATCCTTTTACTTAGTCAATTTTACATCAAATGAAAGATTATCATGATCTTTAGTAAAATATGCTCTAACTGTATATTTCTTTCCAAATGAACGTACAGGGTCAATTATTATTTCCTTTTTAGGAACTGCTTCTTTCTCTTTATTAGACTGTGTAATTTTATCTATAAAACCTTTAGCTTCATGTATACCTTCTTGTTGTTTTATTTTTAGGTCATTATTTCTTGCTTGTCCCAACCTTCTTCTTTTCGTATATCCATCTATTATTCCTTCTATAAAGACATCCCAAGGTCCAACAGATTTCTCATCTACAACGAAATCGCGGTAATCAACTTTAAAACTGAATTGGCCTGACTCATTTAAAAGATTATTTTTTAATCTTTTTTCTATTCCTGAGCTTCTATGAACAAGAATTAATTCATTTTTTACATTCATATTAATTAAAAGGCTTTGATAAAACTGTCCAGATATTTCAAAATGTGTATCATCTAATACGATATCATCTACAAAAACATCTGAAGTATTTAGATGATTTACAGCATATTCATTATCATAAGCTAAATATTTTCTAGAATATTTAAAGTTTGCATAAATCCACCCGTTTTCAACTCTTGTTACCTGATTTGGACTCACTTTATCCATTTGCTTATGAACCATCAATAACTTTTGCAAATCATTTTCCTGTGCAATTAACACAAAATAATGGAATCGGGACGGTAATAAATTGATCAATTCATCATTTACATGGTTATCAATGAATCTTTTCGTTTCATTTAACCAATCTTTTTTTTGTTCTGTCGTTAACCTATTCGTTAAAAGATAACTTCTTAGTCGGCTTGCATGAAGGAATCTATTTAAGAAAGCTGCAGATAATTCCGTTTTGTATAGGGGACTTAAATCCGACTCTTCTATAGTTTTCATAATATTATTAAACGAATAGTAAAAGTTTTCTGCTGGGAAATATTTTAAACTTAGATTTTCGTCTCCCCTTTTAACGACATAATAGTATTCATAATCAGAAAGAACAGTAATAACTTTAGCATGAACAAAAGACTGCATAACGAATAATTGATCTTCACCTACGACCGCTTCTTTATGAAAACGAATATCATGTTTTCTTATAAAATCAACGTTAAACATTTTATGTGGGGCTAATGAAAAGACTAAATTATGTTCTAAAATCTCAGCTTTTGGTAAATTCCCATATTTAAACATAGATTGCGGGACGTTCCTCCCATTAACCCCTACATATTTTCCAAATATAACATCTGAATTATTTTCTACTGCATTCTTATAAAATCTTTCTAACGTTTCTTCCCCAATAAAGTCATCATTATCTAGAAATAGAATATATTCCCCTTTCGCAGCATTGATCGCATCATTTCTTGGTAGCATTGGACCACCAGAATTTTCAGTTCTATTAATAAGTTTAATATTATTATGGTTTTTCATATACGATTCTACAACCGCTGCACTATTGTCAGTTGAGACATCATTCACGCAAATTACTTCAAACTCGCTACTATCCATTGTTTGATTTATTAAAGAATCTAATGTTACATTTAAATGTCTTTCCGCATTATAGATTGGGATAGCTACAGTAATTTTCAAACCGTTCAACTCCTATAAGCAATTAGTATACTGATCTTTTAATAATCTACATTACATTAACATTTTATAGAAAAAAAATATATGGTCAAATTTTGCCGCATATAATTTGAATATTGTTTCTTCAGTCTTATTTGTTAGAAAGCAACACCCAAATTTACACCAAGTGCAAGAAAAAAACTCTATAATAGTAGAAATTATCCATACTATTATAGAGGATTTGAATTAGTTAAGCTATTGTGTTTCCAGCTCACCAATGTTCAATATTAATTGATCTACAACACGCTTACTTGCCTTACCATCAAGATCGTCAAAGAAATATTCTCTAAAAGGGGCAACTTTTTCAATGGCAAAGTCATTATTTTTTATATGCTCAACCAATTGTTTTGAAGTTTTCACTAATTTTCCAGGAATAAAAGATTGATATTCATAATAAAATCCACGAGTACTGATATACTCTTCTACATCATGGGCAAAGAATAGCATAGGTTTGTCCAATAGTGAAAATTCAAAGCATATGGAAGAATAATCTGTGATTAAAAGATCAGTGATCAATAATAAATCATTTACCTCTCTGTAATCTGTAAAATCATAAAAGAAATCTGCATACTGATAAGGAATAGTAATTTTATTTAAAACAATAAAGTGAAGTTTAAATAGAAAAACATACTCATCTTTTAAATTTTCATAAAGTTCTTGGAAATTCAAAACCTCTATAGGGTAGTGAGCTTCTTTTCTTCCTCTTCCTCTAAATGTAGGGGCGAACAAAATAACCTTTTTCCCTTTCAAAAAGGGATATTGCTCGTATAACTCCGCTCTTTTTTGTTCCTTATATTCCTCATCAAAAAACATATCGGTACGAGGAATTCCTAAAGGATAAATTGTCTCTGGACTGATATCGAATCCTTCTGAGTAATGTGGAATAATATGTTTTGAACTTACAACAGCTTTAGTATAATTACGATGATCTTTAGAATGAACTTTGGGGCCTCCTGGCTGTCCTAAACGGCTATAACCAAACTTTTTAAAAGCTCCTGCTCCATGCCATAGTTGTATTAACTCAGCCTTAGCTCTGATTTTCAGAGGAGAAAACATAGGATAATTTTCTTCTAACAGGATGAATCTAGAAGTCGCCGCAAAATACGCTAGTTTCACAATCTCAGAAAAGCTTTTTTTAACAAAGCTGTTTTCCTTAAACATGAATTTATATTCATAATTTAGCTCACGACTTAGCATTTCATCATATACAAACTTTAGATTACCCCCAATTTCATCGCGGCTATCGGACGCAAATAAAATTCTTTCGTCTTTTACTGGGAATAAATTGAAAAGGTAGTATAATAATATAAAGACTTTCGATCTCAAAATTCTGTATAGAATACCTGGTTTTTCGGTTTTATTCTTGATATCTCCATAAAGCAAACTTGGATTTAAACTCTTTACTTTTATTGACTCGAGCAACATACTCTTCGAATCTAAATCATAGGTTACCATTAAGTTATTCTCTATTTGCAATTTTGCGGAAAAAAACTTTAATTGTGTTGTATGAAAATCATTTTTCAAGAATTTCCGAATATCGCCAAGTGGTATCCTCTCTTCAATTACCACGTGATTATTTTGTAGTATTTCAATTTGTATAAAAGTCTTGTACGAACCTGGTGGCAAGGGTTTGTTATCATGAGCAGTAGACAAGTTAATGCTTCCTTTATACCCTGCCCAAAAATAGATAGATTCTCCAGAGTTTTCACTCACATTTAATTCATTTAAAGGGATATCTTCTAGTATGTAATTAAAAGTGACTGCCTCTTCTTCATCCATTAATTCTTTCTCTAACAGCAAACTTTTTCGAACATTCAAGCTTTTCGTCAAAGGGATTCCCTTGATATAACAGTATCCTTTGAGGTATAAAATAGATTCGTTCCATTTTAGATCAATTATTCTATTTACTGTTTCATTGAACTCATGCTGAATATTTTCTTTAAAGTTTTTATGTGATTTAGATAAGCCAGCTTCTAATTGCATAAACATACTCCTTTTCTATCAAAAAAGTAAAATACATCGGGATCAACACAACCCTATGTAAACGCTTTACAATTTTGCTACTGAAAAATATGTTGTTAAACTTTTTATTATTGGCTCCAATTTTCCTCAATGCTATTTCAGGGCTGCGCTTTCTACATTTATACGATTATATCTTATCTAAGCATGTTTATATGCCTAAGTTCTAGTAAATATACACCTTTTCGCGAAAATTATCAATACTTTTATCCCCCATCAAATAAGCCCATCTATATCCAGATGAGCTCTATTTACGGCATTAGACCATGTATGGAGGCATACGATTGGGAAATAAATTCCCGGGCAGCCTAACTATATGATATTTTCTTCCATTAAATGCTGCACAATCCTCTTCGTATTTTTTCGATCATTAAACTTATTTATTTTTAAATATTTTTCTTGATACTCTTCTTCTAATACATAATCACGCTTGATTGCGTTTTGTACGAACCTTATCAACTCATCTGTTGAATTGGCGATCGGTCCAGGTGCATTTTCTTCATTGACAGGCGGGATTGCTTTATAGTTTGTAATTAAATAATCTTTTTCCTCCCAATAAAAGATCGGGTATGCACCTCTGAAAATAGCGTCATAAATAGCGGAAGAATAATCGGTAATAAAAACTTGTGCTTTTTTTAATGCTTCAGAAGGATTGCTTTCAATGATATCCTTATATTCCGGAATGTTTTCGTATATGAATTGCGAAAACTTATTGTGGGGAACAATGATCAGTCGATCAAGAAGTTCTGCTTTCTTAAATGCTTCCACTACCTTCATAATGGATTTGTAATAAGATGTTTTCTTGATTTCATTGTTATATATTAATGCTTCCTCCCAATATCTATACGTTGGCATATAAGCAATTTTATCAGCATTTTCATCAAGCTTAGCAACATCTAATGTTGCCAATCCCGTTAGAATTAAATCTTGATCACTATAACCCATTTTGTAAAATTCCTTTGCTTCTAATTCTGAACTTATAACGGATTTATGCATATTATATAAATTTTTATCTTTATGAAATCCGTAAGCCATTGGGTTATCTACAGGCTTTGCGAACATAATACCATGTTGCAAAAATATAAGGGGAACAGACATGATTTTACTGCGAATTTCATCAATATATAGGCGGTCATTTAACAAATGGTTAGAGAGTTCACTCGCAATAAAATAATTTGCTCGAAATATATTCAAATAATGCCTAAAGCTGTATTTGGCAATAATGTTTGCTCCATATATTTCCCTCAATTCAGCATATCGATCGGAATGAGCGTTAATAATAAAATAGTTTTCAGATGTCGCTGGATGCTTCTTCATCACTTCTTCAAACACGCGAAATCCCGATTCATCTGCCTTTTCACTTTTCTTTTCAAAATAAAGATTGACATTTTTTCCCTTTGTAGGAAACAATTTCGATGTAAGGTGAGCAAGCTTAATTTTTACCCGGTTTATTAGTTTATACTCTTCAGTAAATGGAACAACGGTTGCTGTTAAGTTCCCACCCAGATTTGTTCTAATGACCATTAATTGATCACCATGCTTTTTAAAAGAAAGCGTGGTGGCCTTTTTATCTCTTTTTCTTCTTCTTAAATTATGAATGGGAATCTCTTCGTTGCCCACCAATAGGTTATTATGGATTCGCCCTTCTACCATTAAGGATTTTACAGGTACTTTAAATAGACCGAACCTTTGCAAATACTTTATTGACTTAAAGGGTCGAAAAAACTTGCCAATTTTTCTATCCGCATTCTGTAAATACAAATTTTCATACCGACCGTGCGCACGATAGGCATAGTGAGTCAAACGCCCGAAAACGTATAAATTCCTTTTAGTCAAGATCACCCTTAAGTTGGATTGATTTCCCGTAACCTTATATGGGTCACCTTTTACTATATAGATCCCTCTATGACTGCTAAAAATATAATAGCGCTTCTTATTTATACTAACAATAGACAATATGTTTTCTTTGTCTCCATCTTTTACCTGATTATGGTTAAGGAGTTTATATCTTCTTCCTTTGGGAAGGGAAGTAAATTTCACTTCTTTTGAAGCATTTTCGCTATTTATCTGAATCGTGTTTTTACTCAGTAACTTTATGTTCATATCTTCATGAGGTTTTACGATTTTTAAAAAGACTTTATCTGCAATAAACTCTTTACGAAACAAATCATATGTAATGACAATGTTGTATTTACTATAACTTATAATGGATACAACGGTGTATCGAAACTCCGTGGTAGTAAATCCCATATCATATTGATAATGAAGCGGATTTTGGTTATTGGTCAGAAAGTCATCAATTATAAATAAACGTTCCCCATTTTGATCGACCATGCCTATTCGTGATGAGCCTATTTGATATATTTGTGCGGAGGCATAAAAGTTTTCAATATGATAGTTATAGTAATTTTCATTCGTGACGTTTGCGGAGATTTCTTCCTCTTCCAGAATACAATAGATTATATTATTATACGCATATAATAAGAAAACAACATTCTCTTTAGGGATATACTTAAGAAACACCTTATCATCTGTTTCTAGGGTTGCTACCTGCTTTGGTTCATTCAATTGAAGAGACGCAAAGTGAATTTTATGCATTTTATTATCTATTTTTGAGTACAATTCTATTGAATCAGGATGGCTCTCAATCACTTCAAATGCGGAATCATACATTTCCATTTAATCTACACTCCATTTTTTCGTTAGCATCAAAATTTTACAAAATTGTTTATTTACCATTATATTTTGATCATCCCCGCAACATTATACTTCTGATTTGAAGATACCTTTAAACGGGCGGTTATTAGATGATTTGTCTCGACTATAGCAAAATTTCATTTATTACCCTTTTACTTGCCTGGCCATCTTCTAAGGAACAAAATCTCTCATTGAATTCCATTGTTACCTTTGAAGGTGTATAACCATTTTCTTCTATCAATTTAATTTCTTTCATTAAGTCATCAGTATTTTTAACAAGCGGACCTGGAGCTTTGTTTTCAAAGTCAAAGTAAAATCCTCTTAATTTATCCCTATATTCTTCTAAATCATACACATAAAACAACATCGGACGTTTAAGATTTGCATAATCAAAAAAAACAGATGAATAATCTGTAATCAACATATCTGAAATCACATAAAGTTCTCTTATATCCTCATGATTAGATAAGTCGATGACAAAGTCCTCATTCCCAGATAAGTCCAGATTTTCAGAAACAAGATAATGTAATCTTAGAATTAAGATATATTGGTCTCCCAAACGCTCTTTCATTTTTTCCAGATCTAAATGAAGGTTAAATTTATACTTTCCTTTTGAATAAAATTGATCATCCCTCCATGTAGGAGCATATAAAATCACTTTTTTATTAAAAGGGATGCCTTCTCTCTTTTTAATTGCTAGAATTGTTTCTTCATTATTATGATTCATTAAAAAGTCATTTCTCGGATACCCTGATTCAACAATTGTTTTGTGATAATCAAAAGCTCTAGTAAATATTTTAGTTGAGTATTCGTTAGGTGATATGAGAAAATCCCATTTCGCTGCTTCACGAGTAAAATTCTGTTTATATTTCTCTGTATTGGTTCCCGGCATATGTACCTCTTCTATATCCGCACCTAGCCTTTTTAGAGGCGTTCCATGCCATGTTTGAACATATATCGTATTTCTTGGTTTTGGAATCCATAATGGTAGCCTGCTGTTCACGATCCAATATCGAGCTCTAGCCATTTTCATTAACCACTGAAACGAGAAGCGCTGTAAACATTTTATATTGCGCATATTTCTAAATTGTTCCATATATCTCTTGTCAATACTCCAGTACATTTCATATTCAGAATGATGCTCTTCCAGGTACTCATATATCGCCCTTGGGTTATCACTATATTGTTTCCCATGGAAACTTTCAAAAATAATAAGATCCTTGTTGGGGGGGAGTTGTCCAATTAGTTTAAAAACCATTTTATATAGAAACAGCATAAATTGACTGCGAGAAATTTTACTCCACAACGACGCCACTGTATCTCTTCCTCCTCTTTTTTCCCATAAATTCAGCCGATTTCTTCTTCTCAAAACCAGCATTTAGTCGTTTTTCATCCGTTTATGCTAACGAATAAAAATATAGCTATCGAACAGGCATTAAAAGAAAACACCTCTAGGCTTGGCATCGTTAATCAACTGGAAAAAAGCTACCAAATTGGAGAGGTGTTTGATACAATAATAACGAAAAACAACAAAAATCGGCAACGGCCAAAGGAAATAGGCAATATGAAAGTATTTTTCGATTACAAACATTACAATTGTGTTGATTTAGGAATCAATTCTTTGAATTGTATATTAAAGAACGGGATTATTTAAATAAGCCATAAAAAATATGCAATTTTACCTTTGACGAATGTAACTGTTATTTGTATCATTATCATCACTAAAGCAATTATGTAAACATTAAGAGATCCACATACTTCTCTATTTTTTATAACAATGAATTTTGATGTGACACCACGGAAAAGGTATACTAATGACAAACTTCTTACGGAGGTTCCCAAATTGAAAAAAGCAATAACCTATGGAACATTCGATCTTCTCCATACAGGTCATATTAATATTTTGCGACGAGCGAAAGAGTATGGGGATTATTTGATTGTGGCCATTTCAACGGATGAGTTTAATGCGATTAAAGGTAAGAAGGCGTATTATTCCTATGAACAGCGTAAAGCCATTTTGGAAGCTGTCCGTTATGTGGATGAGGTAATCCCGGAGTATTCCTGGGATCAGAAAATAGATGATGTGAAGAAGTATGATGTTGATGTGTTTGTCATGGGGGATGATTGGCAAGGTAAGTTTGACTTTTTAAAAGAATATTGTAAAGTGGTTTATTTGCCAAGAACGGTTGGTATTTCCACAACAAAAATAAAAGAGGATTTGAATCAAACGAATAATGGTTAGAGAATTAGCAATTACTTTATATTTATGGGTCTTTCAGATTGTTTTCTCCCTTTTCAAGTTGTACCCTTTGAAAAAACAAGCAACCTTTGTCGCTTCGTTTGGAGATAACGTTCTGTATACGGCGAGTGCCTTAGAAAAATTACATCCAGATGTCCCGATTGTCATTTTGAAAACAAGTTCCTGTAAATTGGATTTTGCAGGTTATCCTGATTGGATTATATTAAATTTTGAACTTACATCCCCTATCCATTGGTTGCGGTCGGTCTTTCACTTAGCGACATCGTCTCATATATTCGTGGATAACTATTTTGGCTTTTTAGCGGCTGCACCCTTTCGAAAAGAAGTAGCTCGTGTTCAATTATGGCATGCGGCTGGAGCGGTGAAAAAATTCGGGTTAAAGGATCCCTCTATTTACTACCGTACCCCTCGAGCTCAAGCCCGGTTTCAAAAAGTATATCAGCAACAGACTCATGTCGTTGTTGGTAGTGAGAAAATGAGTAAGATTTTCCAACAGAGCTTTGGGATACCTGCTGAACAGATTTTGCGAACAGGAATCCCGAGAACGGATTTCTTTTTTGATGAATTAACTCAGCAAATTGTTGAATCAGAGATAGCTTATCATTATCCCGTTATCCGGGAAAAACATGTGATTTTGTATGCCCCCACTTTTCGTGATGATCAAATGCATGTTTCTAAACTAGCCCTTGACCTTGAAAAAATGTATCAAGCGTTTAACGAAGATTATGTACTGTTTTTGAGATTACATCCTGCAATTCAAGCGGATTGGACAAATCCCTATCCTGATTTTATCTATGATGTGTCTCATTTTCCTGATGTTAATCATTTATTGATGGTTACGGATATATTAATTTCAGATTACTCTTCGATTCCATTTGAATTTTCCTTATTACAAAAGCCGATGATCTTTTTCGCCTATGATTTAGAAGAATATAGCCGCACCCGTGGATTTTGGGAAAATTATGAGAACCTTGTTCCTGGACCGATTGTACAAACAACAGAAGAATTGATCGAAAGCATTCAAAACCAAGACTTTCATTTACAACAAATCGAAGAGTTTGCCCAGGATTGGAATGAGTATTCAAAAGGAAAATCGAGCGAGCAATTAGTACATGCCTTATTCTCACCTTCCGAACAAAATTCACCTTCCAGTTCTTTGGAGGGATAGCGAAAGGAGTCCAATATTGACTCCTTTTTTTATTGTATGAATCCCCAAGTCTTTTTCTCTAGTTACTTTTTTTACACGGTTTTACATGATTTGTCATCAAAATGTATTTTACCTAATCAGACTTTCATAGTATTATAGTTTGTAGTATATTTATTTTTCGTAAGCGCATTGTAAGAGGTAAGAGAAATTTTTAAAAAAAAGGAGTCTAATCCTTATGGGAAGACAACAAATAAAAGTGTCCAATAAGAAAATACGTAATAGACGCATTTTTTGGTTTTTGATTTTTCCGATTTTACTGGTAGCGGCTGGAGCTATTAGCTACGGAGTGCATATATATACAAAAGCAGAAGATATGATGGCTAATTCTTATCAAGATGATCGTGATGGAAAATCAGATTTACGTGATAAGAAAGTGGATCCTAAAATTGATAACGTGTCGATCTTATTTATCGGGATTGATGAAAGTGCAAAACGTAGTCAAGGAGAGAATACACGTTCAGATGCCCTGTTACTGGCAACCCTGAATGAAAAACAAAAGTCTGTGAACCTTTTATCCATTCCTCGTGATACGTATGCGTATATCGACGAGGTTGGGTATTCAACAAAAATTAACCATGCTCATAAATTTGGCGGGCCAAAGGCAACGATTGAAACGGTTGAGAATCTTTTGGATATTCCCGTCGATTATTATGTGCGTGTTGATTTTGAAGCATTCATGGAGATTATCGATGCCCTCGGTGGCGTGGAGATTGATGTACCATTTGCCTTTTCTGAACAAGATTCCAAGGATCGTGCTAATGCGATCTCATTGGAAGCTGGATTGCAGACACTGGATGGCGAAGAAGCTTTAGCCTTTGCTAGAACGAGAAAAATGGATAATGATATTGAACGTGGAAAAAGACAACAAGAAGTGATTAAAGCCATCGCCAAGAAGGCTGCATCAGGTACGGCAATTCCGAAATTTGGTCAGATCATTGATGCCATTGGAAACAATATGAAAACAAATATGACTTTTGATGAAATTAAAGCTTTTGCTGACTATGGAATTTCAGGAAATTTATCGATTAATACGATGACCCTTGATGGTTATGATGCCTATATTCCGAACAGTGCTGGTAATAATGTTTATTACTGGCAGCTTGATGAAGAAGCACTAACCGAAACCACCCTTGCCTTAAGACAACATCTAGGCTTAGAACCAGCAACCGACGTTACGAATAATGTTGCTGAACCTGCTCCTAATGAAGAATAACCAAGTCCTCCCCCACTTGCAAAAATGTGCAAGTGGGGGTTTTTAAATTGCTTTTTTGCTGTTAATGGCACGGCTCGAATTTTGTTTAATTTCCTGTGTATAAATAGCGTAAACCCTTTCTATTTTCCCTCTTTTTAGTATAATGAAGATAGAACTACACCTCGATTTATCCTCATTAAACTCTACAAAGGAAGTGTCACTATGCCTCTAGCACAGTTGGTTAGAGAAAGCCCTCCTGACTATATCCGGCACGATCAGCTATTCAAAGAATTGATTCATACGTTTTTCGAAGAATTCTTGGAGGCGTTTTTTCCTGAAGTCCATCCATTTGTTGATTTTCATGATCTAACGCCTTTATCAGAAGAAGTTTTTACCGATTTAATTGAAGGAGAAACGCGGAGGCTGGATATTGTCATCGAAACTACACTAAAAGGTACAAAATCAGTCATTGTCATCCATGTTGAACCGCAGAGCTCTCAGCAAACCTATTTTCATAAGCGCATGTATCAATACTTCAGTCTTCTGTATAACAAGTATAGGAAGCCGATTATTCCCATCGCTGTTTTTAGTTACGAGGAAAACTGGGAGAAGAATCAGTATACCATTGCCTTCCCTTTCTTTCATGTACTGACTTTTAATTATTTGACACTTCATCTGCGAAAACAAAATTGGCGAGCTTATATCGACTCAAACAATCCTGCAGCTGCAGCGCTTTTGAGTAAAATGGGATATACTGAAAAAGAAAAGGTTCAAGTTAAGAAAAGCGCAAGCGCCCGTTTAGCGACGTACAAACTTTTTAGGGGCCTGACGAGATAAAGGAAACACAGTGAGCCTGAAAGGCGAGCTGATGTTGACTTATCGTAGGAAGGCACCGAAAGTTTGCTAGTCGCTGGGCGCTGGAGCTGGACCTGACATTAGCCAAAATTTCTTTCCTATCCTTCAAAAAGGAATTCCTCAGAATGCTTGTGAAAATGGAGCTGGATCCGGCCAGACAAAGATTGGTCTATGGATTTTTCGAACGCTATTTAACACTAGACGAAGAGGAGGAGAAACAATTGATGAACGAAATCAATTATATGGACGAAGCAGAAAGAATCAAAATTATGGAAATCCCCATTTCTTATGAAGAGAAAGGGATCGAGAAAGGGAAAGAGATCGGAGAAAAAAGTGGCAAGCGAAAAGTTGCTGTAGAGATGCTAAAAGAAGGGTTATCCAGCGAATTGATTGTTAAAGTAACGAAATTGAAAAAAGAGGAAATTGAAGAATTGAAAAAGAAGTTATAATTTTTATACGGGCCCTAGGCGGATCTTTTGCCGTGTTTAAAATGCAGAAGCAAAGGGAAAGGGGTTTTTGCTCCCTTTCCCTTTTGAAAGTCGTTTTAACTAAGAGTCTAATTCTTTGTTTACTTTTTCCGTTACCTCGTCTAAAAGTTCTTGTGGGGTGCCCTTTCCACGGGTTGCTTTTTCAACAGCATCTGATAATTCATTCCAATAAAGCGAACCTTCTTTAATCACCGGTCGATGATGAGCAACTGGTAACATCTCGATAAATTTTCCGAAGATAGGATCATCCTTATAGCCGATTTCTTCGTTAACGGAATCAATTGTTGCAAAAGCTCCACTTAATTCACTAAATATTTTTTGTCCTTCTTCACTTGCAAAAAATTTCATAAATTCAAAGCCAGCTTCTTTATTTTTGGCCCCTTTCGGCATAACAGCTGACCACCCCCCTGACCAAGTCGTGTGGTCTTGTCCAGATGGTGTGGGGATAGGGAAAACATCAAAATTTAAATCAGGTTTATATTTCTTTATATTTAATACATCACCAGGATTACTAACTTTCATGCTTATTTGCCCGGTAATAAAAGGGTCCATCGCGGCAGAACCTTGGGAATCTGTAAATCCTGCAATATCTTCCACATTATATTTTTTGGCAAAATCCACTTCCCATTGAAGTGCTTCTACAACCTTTGGATCGTTCGCTGTGACTTTTTTGGTTTCCTCATCATAGAAGTCACCACCAAAGGACCAACCCCAAGTATATAACCAACCTTGCGCATACCATGGAATAAATCCGACTCTTTCAAACTTATTCCCCTTCTTTATTGTTAGTTTTTCCGCCGCCTCTTCTAATTCCGCAATGGTTTTAGGTGGATCATTGGGGTCGAGGCCAACCTCCTTAAACTGATCAATGTTGAAATACACTAAGCGGGCATCCGTGGTGATTGGTAATCCATAAAGTTTGTCATCGTAATTCGCCTCATCCCAAGCAAAAGGATAAAATTTGTCCTTTGTGACCCCTTCCTTTTCCGCCATTTCGGTTAACTCTTCAAGTGAACCTTGATTCGCCCATGAACCAATTTCAAAACGGTCAAAGTAAGCCACGTCTGGGGGATTTCCACCGGCAATGGCTGCTAGTAGCTTTTCATTCTGTCCTTCTCCTTGGTTCGCCACATAGGTCGCATCAATTTTGATTTCCGGATGATTTTTTTCAAATGCCTCAATCACTGCATTGATTGCCGTAAGCCCTTCATTCGTAAGCGGATGCCAAAGTTTCACCGTCGTCCTTTTATCCTCGGTTCCATTTCCACTAGAGTCCTTTGAAGAACAACCCGATAAAACTAGCGATACTAAGAGTAGACTAAACACAAAGAACATTCCAAATCTACTTTTCATTCTTCATCACCTCCAAAAATTTTCCAACATTTAAGAAGTAAATCCATATTACCGTCTATTCACATATCGACTTGTAGGTAGCCTTTCCCGTATCACCTGCCCTTCTTAGAAATTGACAGGGTATGGCTTTTAGCCGTTATAGACTAAAAACTATCCTTTAATCCCACTAAACGTAATCCCATTAATAAACGTTTTTTGTAAGAAGAAGAAAAGAATAATAACAGGTAAAGTCATCATGGTCGCAACAGCCATCATCATGCCCCATTCAGAACCTTGCTGGTTTTGGAATTGTTGTAACCCAAGCGATAAAGTATAGGCAGATTCATCAGTTAGATAAAGAAGTGGGCCAAGGAAATCCGTCCAACTTGCCATGAATTGGAATAATCCGACTGCTAAGACTGCTGGTTTCGCTAGCGGTAACATAATTTGCCAATAGATTCGAAATTCACTAGCCCCATCGATCCTCGCAGCATCAATTAAACTTGCCGGTAATCCCATAAAAAATTGTCTTAACAAAAAGATATAAAGCGGCATCCCGAAAAAGGAAGGAACAATCAGTGGTAAAGGAGTTCCGACCCATCCTAGTTTATTAAACAGCAAAAACAATGGAATCATCGTCACTTGCGCCGGAATCATCATCACTGCGATTGTAATCACAAAAAGTACATTTCTCCCCCGCCACTGTAATTTTGCAAAACTATAAGCGATCAGTGGACAAGATAAAACAACTCCAAGAGTACTGAATAAAGTGATGACAGCCGTATTTTTTAAATACGTGAAAAAGGGAATATGTTCCATCGCATTAATATAATTACTCCACTCAAATGGTCTTGGAATCCATTCAGGTGGAAAGGTGAATATTTGCGTTAGCGGTTTCAAAGAAGTTGAAATGAGCCATAAAAACGGAATAATAAAGAATAATGAAGCGGCTATTAATAATATGTGAGTGATGACTTTACTCGCTCGAATTTGCATATGAACCCTCCTACTCCCCTTGATAATGGACCCATCGTTTTGACGTCAGAAAGATAATCCCGGTTAAAACCATAATAATCACAAAGAGAATCCAAGCCATTGCCGAGGCGTAGCCCATTTTAAAATATTTAAAACCATTGTCATAAAGGTACATAACATAAAAGGTTAAAGAATTGGCCGGAGATCCTTTTCCTTGTGTTAACGTATATGGTAAAGTAAATTGTTGAAAAGCCCCGATTACCCCCATCACTAAGTTGTAAAAAATCACAGGCGATAATAAAGGTAATGTAATGTTTAATGTCTTTTGAAACCAATTCGCTCCGTCCACGTTAGCAGCATCATAGTAATCTTGCGAGATATCGGCAAGACCCGCCAAATAAATCACAACAGCCTGTCCGATTCCCCATAAAGACATAAAAATCAAAGATGGTTTTGACCACACTTCACTTCCTAACCAAGAAGGCCCTTCAATCCCGATTGAACTAAGGAAGCCATTGACTAAACCAAATCCAGGGTTTAACAACCACATCCATAGAACCGCTAATGCAACCTGCGGGACCAAGGTTGGCAGGAAGAAAATTGTCCGATAGATCGCCATGCCTTTTACCTTTACGTTTAACATCATTGCTAAGCTAACACCGAACAGGATACTTAATGGTACAAATAAAACAGCAAAATATACGGTGTTATAGATTGATTTCCAAAAGAGACCATCGTGCATTAAATCCTTATAATTTTGCAATCCAACAAAGTCTCCCGGCTGTAAAATACTGTATGTTGTAAAACTAAAATAAATCGAAGCAAACAACGGAAAAGCAAAAAATAATATTAAGCCAATTATCCAGGGTGAAGCAAATAACCAGCCATGCCATTCAATATTTCGTTCATAACTAGAACGTTTTTTCGGTTTGTTTACCCTTGCGGTGGTGGCTCTTTTTTTAACGGTTGATTCCATTTTCTTGTCCCCTCTCATTTGGAGATTAGAATTTTGGGAAAGAAGTGAGCGCCTCTTTCCCCCTTTTAAAAGTCGCCTACATTAAGAGTCCAATGCTTTGTTTACCTTTTCCGTAACCTTATCTAACAGCTCTTTTGGTGTTCCCTTTCCTCGAGTTGCATTTTCAACAGCATCTGATAATTCATTCCAATAAAGTGAACCTTCTTTGATCACAGGTCGATGATGAGCATTTGGTAGTATTTTGACAAATTCACCTAAAATCGGATCATCTTTATAACCCAGTTCTTCGTTAACTGAATCGATTGCTGCAAAATCCCCGATAATTTCACTAAATATCTTTTGTCCTTCTTCACTTGCGAAGAATTCCATAAATTCAAAACCTGCTTCTTTATTTTTAGCCCCTTTTGGCATAACGACAGACCAGCCCCCTGACCAGGTTGTATGATCTTCCCCAGTTGGAGTAGGCACAGGGAACACACCATAGTTCAAATCAGGTTTGAATTTTTTAATATTCGGAACATCGAAGGGTCCACTTACTTTCATACTTATTTGTCCCGTGATAAAAGGGTCCATTGCTTCGGAACCTTGGGAATCTGTAAAACCAGCAATGTCTTCTACATCATATTTTTTAGCAAAATCAGCTTCCCACTGAAGTGCTTCTACAACTTTCGGGTCATTGGCTGTCACTTTACCGGTTTCTTCATCATAGAAGTCACCACCGAATGACCATCCCCAAGTATATAGCCAGCCTTGACCATACCAGGGAATAAAACCAATTCTTTCAAATCTATTTCCTTTTTTAATCGTCAGTTTCTCTGCGGCTTCTTCTAATTCTGTAATGGTCTTTGGAGGATTGTCTGGATCCAGTCCAACTTCTTCAAATTGGTCGATATTAAAAAAGACTAATCGTGAATCCGTTGTAATTGGTAAACCATAGAGTTTACCATCGTAAGAAGCTTCATCCCATGCAAATGGATAAAAGTTTTCTCGATTAATTCCAGCTTCCTCTGCCATACTAGACAAATCTTCTAATGACCCTTGGGCCGCCCATGATCCAATTTCAAATCGATCAAAATAGGCAACATCTGGTGCATTTCCCCCAGCAACAGCGGCTAATAATTTCTCGTTTTGCCCTTCCCCCTGGTTTGCAACATAGGTGGCATCAATCTTAATGTCAGGGTGACTCTCTTCAAAGGCCTTAATCACTGCGTTCATTGCATCAAGCCCTTTATTGGTTTGAGAATGCCAAAATTTAACCGTGGTCACTCCGTCTTTTTCCCCTTTACTATCTGTTTCCTTTGATGAACAAGCAGTCAAAAATAACGAGAGTAATAGAATACTAAACAAAATAATCATGCCAAATTTATTTTTCATTTCCCTTCACCTCCGGATATTTTTAACAATTCTATACAGGGTACCACTTACATGTAACGCTTACACAACCTTCATAACAACAGTCCCTGTTAGTAAGTATATGTTATATTAACATATAACAACATGTCAACTAGTAATATAAAAAAAGAGAAGAAAGTATCATACTTCTCTAGTCGATAGCCCCTCTATTAATTCAAACTGAACGAGTTCTTTTTCTGTATGATTTTTTCCCTTCATTTTCTCATGTAATAACAGAACCGTCTTCTTCGCGATCCCCACCTCGTCCTGGAGAATATGTGTAAATGGAAATGGACCAATATTCATCTTGGGCGAATCAAAGCAAACAACAGAATAATCTTTGGGAACCTCCTTCCCTATTGTGTGGATAACGTGTTGAAGAACAATCGCTAATGAGTAGCGGCAAGAGACAAATCCAGTAATGGTTGGGTTTTCCAGCAAGAATTGTTGGATTTTTTTAAGCTCTTCTTCAAATGCGGCCCCCTGTTCCTTGAAAACTAAATAATCTGTAACACTGCTCGTTAATATAATTTCTGGATTATACGGATACTGCTGCTGATGAAAAGCTTGCTGGTAACCCGTTAAGCGATCTGCCAATACTGTTGTCCCATCATCTGGAGGAGTAATATAGGCAACTTCCCTATGTCCCAGAGAGAACAAATAATTTGTCGCTACGGTAGACGCGCGAATATTATCTGTTAAAACCGCACTTGCTTGAATTCCCCGTAGATACCGATCGATGAGGACAAGAGGAAACTTTCTTAATACTAGCTCCAATATTTTCATGTTGTAATGTTCACCATGAACAGGCAGAATAATCAAGCCATCTACTCCGATATCCAAAAGTTCCTCTATCGCCTTTTCTTCTTCTACTACATTTTCTAATGACAATTTAAGGTATAATAATCCGCCGAGCTTCGTAATTTCTTTCTCAATTTGTTTCACTAACGTCACACCAAAGCTTTCTGAGAAGTCGGAAATAATCAGCCCGACAGTAAAAATATCCTTCCTAAGCTGGGAATTTGCTTCTAACGTTACAGAAGAGTTACTTGCTGCCCCCTTCGTAACAAATGAGCCTTTCCCCTGAATACGCTTAATCCGTTTTTCTTGGGAAAGTAAATCCAAAGCTTTTTTAGAAGTAATTCTGCTTACGTTAAATTGATCTGCCAATTCCTTTTCTGAAGGAATTTTATCTCCATATTTCCATTCCCCTTCATTAATTTTGTTAAGAATACTTTCATAAATCTCTCTGTACAATGGCTTGTTCACACATTTCACCCTTTAGTCTTAGATTATTTATCCTGCATTATAAATGAATTTAACATAAATTTTTCTCTTCTCATGAAAAAACAGAAAAAACGATTATAAATTTTATAACTCTCAACTTGATATAACAACCACATCAACTTTAAAACATGTATTAAGGCAACCCTAGCACGCCCGAATTTAATTCACAGAACAAAATCGCTAGCGCGACTAAACCACGTCCCAAGTGAAGATTATTCACTTGGGATATTCCTCGCTTGTCGCATGGTGCCATCACAAAAAGGACAGACTACCTCCACTTCTTCATTTTCTTCCAAATCATAGTGAAATTCCCCCACTATATATTCAGGGACCTCATCTTCCTTAC
>NZ_JBPPZG010000060.1:0-18764 GCF_051918545.1 Pseudogracilibacillus amylolyticus (SeqCode)
TATTTATGATGTGAACACGTTAAGTTCTTTACCGGAACATGAAGTACGTTCCGGTTATGCAGAACTTATTAAAGAAGCATTTATTGCGGATGAATCTTTTTTAAAGCAGCTTCTAAATGTTGATATTTATGGCTTATCAAACAACCAATTAAGAGACCATTTATATAATGGCATTAAAATCAAAGCTGAAATAGTAGAACAAGACGAAAAAGAGTCAAATATCCGTAAATTTTTAAACTTTGGTCATACGTTAGCCCATGCTTTGGAGACAAAATTAGGTTATGGAAAAATTACCCATGGTGAAGCTGTAGCAATAGGCATGTTATTTGCCTTAAGACTTAGTGAACAAAAATTTAATAAAGCCTTGTCATATGAAGCATTCTATAGCTGGTTAAAGAAAAATAATTATCCATTGTCTTTATTTGGCGTAAAAATTTCAGAATTATTAGAGGTAATGAAATTAGATAAAAAAGCCGAAAATCAGCATGTTCAAATGGTTTTACTAAATGATGTGGCTGATCCTAAAACAATCGAACTTAGTGACCAGGAAGTATTAACAGCATTAGAGATGTTTGAAGAGGAGTTGAAGGCAATATGATCCGGGGGTTTAGGGGAGCTACAACGGTAAATGGTAATATTGAAGCAGAAATAACGAAAGAAACTAAAAAATTGGTCTTAACAATGGTAGAGACAAATCAGATCAAACCTGAGGATATATCTCATGTATTATTTTCTGTCACAAATGATTTAAACGCAAGTTTTCCTGCAAAAGTTGCAAGAGAGATGAATGGATGGACTCATGTTCCAGTTATGTGTATGAAAGAAATTGACGTACCAAACAGTTTACCGTTATGTATTAGAGTGATGATGGTTGCAAGGACGGGATTGAAACAAAATGAAGTACAGCATATTTTTTTAAATGAAGCAATTAAATTAAGACCTGATTTAGTTGGAAATGAAGGTGATTAAATGGTTGGTAAGGAAATTTTAAATCAATTAACGGCATACAAACAGGGAATGCAAATTGCGGATGTAAAACGTAAATATAACTTGGATAAGATTGTCAAATTAGCTTCAAATGAAAACCCTTATGGTTGCTCAAGTCAAGTAAAAGAGCAATTAAATAAAAGTATGATAGATTACGAAATATATCCAGATGGCTATACGTCCGATTTGCGAATGAAACTATCTGAGAAACTTAACGTTGATGAATCGCAAATTGTATTTGGAAATGGTTCAGATGAAGTGATCACGTTTATTTGTCGTGCTTTTTTATACCCGGGAGTCAACACTGTAATGGCTTCTCCGACCTTCACTCAATACCGTCATCATTCACTTATTGAAGGTGCAGAAGTAAGGGAGGTTCCGACAAGAAATGGAAAGCATGATTTAGAAGAAATGAAAAATGCAATTGACAAGAATACAAAAGTGGTCTGGATCTGTACGCCGGATAACCCAACTGGTACAATTATTCAAAAGAATGAGTTCAAGCAATTTATGGATGAAGTACCACCAGAAGTTCTTGTCGTTTTGGATGAAGCTTATTATGAGTTTGTATCAGAACAATTAAGATTATCTTTACATGATTCTTTATTCAAGTATCCGAATCTAATTGTCTTACGTACTTTTTCAAAAATTTATGGTTTAGCTGGATTAAGGGTTGGATATGGAATTGCAAATTCCGAAATAGCCCATAAGTTAAATGTTGTTAGGGGGCCCTTTAATACAACTTCATTTTCGCAAAAAGCAGCTATTGCTGCCCTTCAAGATGATAAATTTATTGAGGAAACGAAAAATTTAAATTACAAAGTAAAGAAAGACTTTCAAACCTTTTTAGATACGATTGGTTGGTCTTACTATGAATCACACACCAATTTTTTATTAATTCATACTCCAATAGATGCAGATAAGGTTTCACATTATTTATTACAACACGGCTTTATTGTCCGCTCCGGTAACCTACTTGGTTATCCAAATACGATACGAGTTACAATAGGAAATGAAGAGGATATGTTGGCCCTCCAACCGATATTAAAAGAATTACAATTGAAAATAAATGATGGGGTTTTGAAATGAAACGGAAAATTTTAGTGGCCGGTCTAGGGCTAATTGGAGGTTCTCTTGCAAAAGCAATGAAAAAAATGCAAGAGAACTATATTTTAGGCTATGATTTAAATGCAGATACATTGCAAATCGCCCTAGAAGAAGGTACGATTGATGAAATTTGTACAGATTTAGAATCGGGAGTAAAAAAAGCAGAGATTGTTTTTTTAGCAGCACCGATTACAGCAACTATCGACCTTTTAAAGCAACTGGATCATATTGATTTGGAACATGATATTATTGTTTCAGATGTTAGTTCCGTTAAAGGGTCTATACTGGAAGTAGCAAATAATCTTACCAATAAACATATCACGTTTATAGGTGGGCATCCGATGGCCGGATCTCATAAAAATGGTATTCGTGCAGCCCGAGAACACTTATTCGAAAATGCTATTTATGTATTAACACCAACTACAGAATGCTCAATGGATAAAGTTGGAATTTTAAAAGATGTCCTTAGAGAAACGAAAAGCAATTTTATTATTTTGCAACCAGATGAACACGATGAAATGACGAGTGTTATTTCTCATTTCCCTCATTTAATTGCTTCTTCTCTTGTCCATCAAGCAAAAAAATGGGAACAAGTTCATCATTATTTACCAAATCTTGCTGCGGGTGGTTTTCGTGACATTACTCGGATTGCTTCAAGCAATCCAAAATTATGGCAAGATATATTTCAGCATAATGGCTCCAAAATGTCTCGACTGCTCCAAGACTGGATTAATGAAATGGTAACATTAAAAGAATTTTTAGATAAAAATAATAAGGAAGATATGATTACCTATCTTGATCAAGCTAAAAAATACCGCGATGGACTTGGAGAGAAAAAGACAAGAGGAGCATTACCATCATTTTATGATGTATATGTTGATATTAAAGACCAACCTGGATCGATTGCGTCTGTCGTACAACTAATCGCTGATGAAGAAATTAGCATAAGAAACATTCAAATCTTGGAAATACGGGATGATATTAATGGAGCACTTAGACTGAGTGTTACAAACCGTGAAGACCAGAAACGGGCCTTTTCCTTGTTAGAACAGAATGGTTTTGATGTTACAATCGATGTTTAAGTGATTTTTTATGTTAGAAAGGACTGTTTTATTTGAAAAAAAATACATCCTTCTTACCGGTAAAACAAGGCTTACATGGTGATATTTACGTGCCTGGAGATAAATCAATTTCCCATCGTGCAGTAATGTTTGGGTCGCTTGCTAAAGGGAAAACAGTAATTGATAATTTTTTAGATGGAGAAGATTGCCTACATACCATCGAAATTTTTCGTAAGTTAGGTGTATCGATTGAAAGGTCTGGGTCATCGGTAGAAATAAATAGTGAAGGTTACCAATCGTTTCAAGAACCTCTTTCCCCTTTATATTTGGGAAACTCTGGTACTACTGCCCGGCTAATGCTCGGAATATTAGCAGCACTTCCTTTTTATACGGTTATGTATGGAGACCCTTTTTTAACCGTTCGTCCAATGGACCGAGTTGCTACACCACTTAAACAAATGGGAGCACAAATTGATGGGAGAAAAAACGGCAATTTCCTACCACTATCTATTCGTGGAACTACATTAACGGGGATTGAATATAAACTTCCCGTTAAAAGTGCTCAAGTAAAATCGGCTGTACTATTGGCTGGCTTATTTGCGGAAGGTGAAACAACAGTTATTGAAAAAGCAAAAACGCGGGATCATACAGAAAATATGTTACGTGCTTTTGGTGCGGATATTCGGGTAAATGAAAATGTAATAAAGGTGACGAATAAAAATAATTTAATAGCTTGTAACGTTACTGTCCCTGGAGATATTTCTTCAGCTGCATTTTTTATGGTTGCTGCAGCCATCGTGCCAAATAGCCGTATTACGTTAAAGAATGTTGGATTAAATATTACTCGTTCAGGTATTTTAGATGTTTTATTAGATATGAATGCTAATATTAAAATTACGAATCAAAGGGAAATAAGTGGCGAACTATTAGGTGATGTAACAGTAACCTATAGTCAGTTAAAAGGTACCACGATTGCCTCTGAACTTATTCCAAGACTTATCGATGAAATCCCAATTATTGCTTTACTCGCTACTCAAGCAGATGGAACTACTATCATTAAAGATGCCGAGGAATTAAGAGTAAAGGAAACAGATCGAATTAACGCAGTAATAGATGTGCTTTCAACATTAGGGGCAAACATTGAAGAGCAAAAAGATGGGATGATTATCCATGGTAAAACAGCGTTATCTGGCGGGAAAATAAAAAGTTATAGTGATCATCGAATCGCCATGATGGGAATTATTGCTTCATTAATTACGGAAGATATTGTAACATTAGATGATACCTCTTCAATAGCTGTTTCGTATCCACGATTCTTTGAAGACTTAAAAAATATAACGAATGAATAGAATCTGCATGTGTAGATTCTATTTTTCATTGGCAGATAGGAAAAACCTTCCTACTGCTCACTGGCTAAAATCTCAGGCGTCCTAGGACTGGGACTGCGCTTACTCGTCCCATCGAAGGGCATTTGCTCTTTCGTTCGTCCCACCGTAAAGATTTGTCGGCACGTCAGTCACTCGTAAGTGCAACTAAGGCATTCGCTATTAAAGGCTTTCACTCAAGAGCATAAGCGCAACATCACCTCTGTCTTTCGCTAGGAAGGCCGACTAAGAACAGGCTCTCTGCCTAACCGTCGGCATACCCCTAGTGATCAGGGCATGTTTTCTTTAACGAATGCCAAGTTTTCTAATCTAGCCCTTCTAATTTACGGGACATACTAGTGTCGATGGTTCAATCTTGAGATGTGGCGTTGCAAGAGTCATCAGTCACTGCTGTTCTAAACTTTTAGAGTTCAGATGTGGTAACAGGAATGTTAAGTTTAGCCTGTAATGCGCTTTAATTTTACCAATTTTTAAAAAGGAGTATGTACGAATGGTTTCTATCGAAAAAGCCGTGCAGTTCATGGAAAAAGGCAAAGTGGACGAGGCATTAAAATTATTAAAGGAATATCTCCCCACCGCCTCAGATGATGAGAAGTTTATGATCTCTGAGTTGTATTACGAATGGGGTTTCTTTGAGGAAGCAGTTGTAGTTCTTGAAGAATTACTAAGCGATTACCCTGAAGAAGGAGAGATCATTACAAAACTTGTGGAGATGTATATTGAACTAGAAAAAGATGAATTAGCTATTGAATTATTGAATCAAATTGATAAACAAGATGTCTATTATGTGAATTCATTGCTTCAACTAGCAGATTTATATCAAGCACAAGGGCTATTTGAAGTTTCGGAACAAAAACTACTCGAAGCTAAGCAATTAGCTCCAAATGAAAAAGTAATTGATTTTGCACTTGGTGAACTCCTATTTTCCATTGGACAGTACAGTCGAGCAATTCCTTTTTATGAAAGAGTTGAAGGAGAAATAAAAGATATAAATGGTATATTTTTAAATGAACGTTTAGCCGAATGTCATGCATTAATTGGCCACTATGAACAAGCATTGGCATACTATGAAAAATCGAAAAGTAAAGACCCAGATACATTGTTTAAATATGGTTTTACGGCTTTTCAGCAAAAAAGAAATGACATTGCTATCAATGTTTGGAAACAATTACTTGAAATCGACCCTCACTATCATTCGGTATATCCAGAACTGGCTTTAGCAATGAAGGAAGAAGGGCAACTGAAAGAAGCTTATGCTATTGTTCAAGAAGGTCTTAAATATGACGAATTTAATAAAGAACTCTATTATTTGGCTGCACAACTTACTTTATCTTTAAACGATCAACAAGAAGCTATAAATTTCTTAAAAGAAGCTATTTCTTTGGATATTGATTACCAGGAAGCAATCCTTTTACTAATTCAGCTGTATAAAGACAGAAATCAATTCACTGATATAATCGACCTTATTACTAGCTGTAAAAATGCTGGAGCAAGTGATCCAATATATGAATGGGAACTGGCTAGAGCTTATACTGAAGAAGAACTATATAAAGAAGCACTGAAATCATACGAAGAGGCAAGTACTTACTTATCAGATGACAAAGAATTTATGAAAGAATACGGCTATTTTCTAACAGAAGAAGGACTACATGAAAACGCAATTAAGGTGTTAGAAAAGTATACTAGCCTTGAGCCTTTCGATGAGGAAACATCATCCTTTTTAGAGCGATTAAAATTTTCAATTAATGAGTAAAATATGTTACGATTAATTCTGTAGAAAGGGGTTGAAATTTATACAATGTCTGCTCCGATATCCATTCAATCAAAAAAACACTTTTTACAATGGTTTATTTCTCACTATAACGTTAAAGTGCAAGAAATTAACTGGTTCCTTGAAGATCTAGTAGTAGATGAACGAGCTTTACAAAACTTACATTTTGTTCATGATATAAAACATTGTCCTAAAGGGATAATCATTTCAACTCTGGAAGAAGATCGTAACTTTTTATTTTTCAAAGGAAATGTTCGTACAAATGATGTGTATACAGCTTACCATGAATTACACTTATATCATGAGGAAGCTTTCTATATTCAAATTGATTTTCCCGAAAAAAATTCACATCCTTTATACAAAGCTGTCATAGAGGAAGAGTTATTACAATTAGAGATGGATAAGCAATATACGGAAAGCTTATTAAACGAATTATTAGTTAAAGGGAAAGAAAAATATTTGCATCAAGAAATTAATAAAGCTTTAGATCATAAAGATATTAATAAATTCTTCCATTATTCAAGTAAGTTGAAAGATTTTTATAAAAATATGGATAATAATTTTTAAGTTTAAAATACTACTAAATGGGAAAGGAATTAATGTTGTGAAGTGGCTAAGTGAGGATTTAAAAAAATATGTACAAGCAAAGGAATATGTTGATACATTAATTATTCCTTTAGAGGCTTTTCATTTATCACAAGAGACAAGTTTGGAAAATGATGCTTTTCATCGTGAAGTACTAAGTATTTACACGAATGAGATTGAAAAAGAATTAAGTGGCAGAGTTTTACTTGCTCCAACATACGCTTATTTGAAATCTTCAAACCTTGATCATGAGGTAAACCGTATAAATAGTTGGATTGAAGATGTAAAAACACAACCATTTACATCTATATTTGTAATAACTTTCGATAACGCTTGGAAAAAAGTTGAAAAAAATTTAGATTGCAATTTACTTTGGCTTCCTGGTATGAAACCTGGAAATATAAATTCAGAAGATGCTGTGAAACTTATTCGCAGTCAAGTTGAACAAATAAGTGAGTTAATTCGATCTTATTGGTAAACACTAGTTAATATTCTGTAAAAACCAAAATATTTGTTACAAAATGTATTAATAATTGACCATGTCCTAACTTTAAGCTATTATTGAATTGTCCTAGTAATAAATTTAAAATTGTCCGTGAAAACGTGTAAGAGGGGGGAAAACCATGAGTGACAAAAAACAACAAGTATCCCGTAGACAATTCTTGAACTACTCCTTAACTGGATTAGGTGGTTTTATGGCTGCTGGTATGCTTGTACCTATGTTGCGATTTGCTGTTGATCCAGTACTTCAAAGTGCAGGAGAGGCGGGAGAGTTAGTTAATGTTAAGATTTCTGTTGATGATCTTACAGATGAGCCAAAGCGTGTTGACTGGGAAGTCGAACAAGTTGATGGATGGTATACATCAAACATTAACCGTACAGCATGGGTATTCAAAGATGAAAATGGTGATATTCAAGCATTTTCCCCAGTATGTAAACATTTAGGTTGTTTCGTTTCTTGGGAAGGCAGTGAAGATTATCCAAATGAGTTTTTCTGTCCATGTCATAATGGTCGCTACTATAAAGATGGTGTAAACGTACCGGGTACACCACCAACAGCGCCATTAGACGTATACGAACATAAGGTTGAAAACGGAATGTTGTACCTTGGCGAACCAAAACCAAGAGGGGAGGCATAATACGTAATGATCCAAAAATTATATGATTGGATTGATGAACGAGTAGATGTTGCACCAATTTGGCGTGATATTGCTGATCATGAAGTACCTGAACATGTTAACCCTGCATATCACTTCTCAGCGTTCGTTTATTGCTTTGGTGGTTTAACATTCTTCGTCGTTGTTATACAAGTCTTATCAGGAATGTTCTTAACGATGTATTATGTTCCTGATATTGAGAATGCATGGAAGTCAGTTTATTACTTACAAAGTCAGGTAGCACATGGACAAATTGTTCGTGGGATGCACCATTGGGGTGCAAGTGTAGTTATTGTCATGTTACTTTTACATACGATGCGTGTATTTTTCCAAGGAGCATACAAAAAGCCACGTGAATTAAACTGGATGGTTGGAGTGTTAATCTTCTTTGTCATGCTAGCACTTGGATTCACTGGTTATTTACTACCGTGGGATAACAAAGCATATTTTGCTACACAGGTAGGTCTTGAAATTGCAGAACAAGTTCCGTTTATCGGTACTGAGTTAAAAACGTTATTATCAGGTGACCCAACGATCGTTGGTGCACAGACATTAACGAGATTCTTTGCAATTCACGTATTTTTCTTACCAGCTGCATTATTTGCACTGCTTGCAGTACATTTTATTTTAATACGTAGGCAAGGTATTGCTGGACCACTATAAAAGGAGGGAAAGCTATGAAAAGAGGTAAAGGAATGCGTTTTGTCGGAGATTCTCGAATTTCCGCAGATAAAACGTCAACAGTACCTAAAGATTATTCGGAATATCCTGGACGTACAGAAGCATTCTGGCCTAACTTCTTACTGAAAGAATGGCTTGTGGGATCTGTCTTCTTAATCGGATTTTTATGTGCAACAATAGCGGCTCCTCCTCCTTTACAGGGAGTTGCCGATCCTACAGATGCTGCTTATATACCGTTACCAGACTGGTATTTCTTATTCTTATATGAATTACTAAAATATGACTTTGCGAGTGGACCATATATTTTATTTGGAATACTCGTCTTGCCTGGACTAGCTTTTGGTGCCTTACTACTCGCTCCATTCCTTGATAATGGACCTGGTAGAAGACCACCTAAACGTCCTATTGCTGTTGGAATAATGATTCTTGCTTTAGTTTCTGTTTTCTGGTTAACATATGAGTCAGCAGCTCCTGTTGATTGGAAACAGATTGCTGCAGATAACCAACCAATACACCCAGACGAGATGACAGAAATTGATGTCGATCATCCAGGATATGCTGTCTATGAAAACAGCTGTTTAGGATGTCACGGAGATTCTCTTGAAGGTGGAGCAACAGGGCCTTCTTTAATCGGAATTGAATACGGACCAGAAGAAGTAGCGGAAATTGCTGTCAACGGTATCGGAGACATGCCACCAGATATATTTACTGGAACTGACGAAGAATTAGAGCAGCTTGTCGATTTTATAATGAGTGTTAATGAAGAAGCAGAAGAAGAATAGTATGTACAAGCACCTTTGCCTAACAATTGGTAAAGGTGCTTTTCTATACTTAATACTAATTAGAGGTGAATTTATTGCAATTAAATCAAATACTCCTAAACCGACAATTTTTGATTATATTATTTATCATTAATTTATTAGGTACGATTTATGGATACATTTGGTATCAAAGCCAATTAAAAATTACCCCCACTATTTTCTTACCTTTCGTACCAGATAGTCCAACCGCAAGTTTGTTTTTTACGATATTTTTGCTCTTTTTTATATTTAATAAAAATGTACCTTATATCGAAGCTTTAGCTGTAACTACATTATTTAAGTATGGTGTCTGGGCGGTAGTCATGAACATTTTTACGTTGATTGTTGATGGCTCTTTAGACTGGCAAGGCTACATGTTAATTGCATCTCATGGGGCAATGGCTTTGCAGGGACTTTTATATGTACCTTATTATAAAATAAAATTAAAACATTTAACCCTTGCAGGTATTGTACTACTACATAATGAAATCATTGATTACGTGTTTGGAATGATGCCAATTTATTCATCCTTAACAGACTATATTAAAGAAATTGGTTATTTTACATTTTGGCTCTCCATTTTTACAATCATGTTAACTTATCAGCTAACCATTAAAAATAAACAAAAGTAGGTTTATGAAAGATTCCTTATTTACATATATTAAAATTATCCCACATATATTTAATTTAACAGTACTTATAAGTGGGGTGATCTCTATTCGGTTCTTTAATAAACTCGCGATACTTATTGGCTCATTTTTGATAGGGGTCATTATTATTTTCGTAAGTTTGATTCAAATAAATGAAGCTTACGCAAAAGTGGAGAACAAAGAAGATGTTTACATCTCAAGCATTATTCCCTTTTATTGGATGATCATGCTTATTGGTGGTGTAATTATGGTTACATTATCTTATGTAAGTTGGAGAAAATACAGAGGACATAAAAAAAATGAACAAAAAAGAGACGTAAATAATTGACTTCTTTAAGAAATTTGACTATTATTGACTATAAGGAATTCTAAATTTAACTAGGATCTGGAGGAATAATTGATGTCATTAGGAACTACGTTAATTTATTTTGCATTATTACTAATTATACCTATGTGGGCACAAATGAAAGTAAAAAGTACGTATAAAAAATATTCACAAATTGCCTCATCTTCTCATATGACAGGAGCACAAGTTGCACGTAAAATATTGGACGAAAACGGTTTATATGACGTACAAATCGAAGAATCAAAAGGAGTTTTATCTGATCATTATGATCCTAGACAAAAAGTAGTACGATTATCTAGTGGTAATTTCCATGGACATTCAACAGCTGCTGCAGCTATAGCAGCTCATGAAGTTGGTCATGCAATCCAAGATGCCGAAGATTATGGATTTTTAAAATTTAGAACTGCTTTAGTGCCGCTCGCATCATTCGGCTCCGGTAGTGCAATATGGATCATTTTAATTGGTTTTATTTTTGATATGATGAACCTAGTTTTGTTTGGAATTATTTTTATGGCTTTTGCTGTACTGTTTCAACTTGTGACATTACCAGTTGAATTTAATGCTTCGAATCGAGCAAGAGATCAACTTGTAATGACGGGAATTATTCAAAATAGTGAAGAAAGAGGAACAAAAAAAGTATTGGACGCAGCGGCTCTAACATATGTTGCAGCAGCACTTGTTGCAGTAGCAGAATTAATTCGTTTCATTCTTATCTTTGCTAATAGTAATGATTAATAAGAAACAATTTGAAGGTAATCCTTCAAACTGTTTCTTTTTTTATGAGGCTGAGTTTTTTAAACAAAAATTATAAAGACGAACATTTACAGATTAATTTATAGTTGAAGGAAACTGTGCAGTAATGAAAATTTGTAAACCGTTGATTTCCGCTGCGGACAGTTGCTTTCCGCGGTCACGGCCTCAGCCTCCGAAGTACAGGACGTGCAAGTGCAGGTGTTGCGACAGGACGTCGCGTACTTAACCTGCCTCGCGGAAGAACACCGCTGCGGGGTCTTCGGACACGTGCTGTTCCCGCAGGAGTCAACTGTCCTCCGCTTCAATCAACCATGGTGATAGTAATATCAAATTGTGTAGAGAGTTTACCAATCACACCCAGCGAAGGAAATACACGGAGACTCCTACAGGAGGAAAGGCCTAGGTGAGACAACGCAGTGCGTAGCACAAGGAAGGCTCATCAGCCGCCTGCGGAAAGCGCAGTGTATTTCCGTAGCGGTATGATTATTGCTATTCGAACTTACTGCACAATTTATGAAGATTATCGATTAAATTTTAAAACAACTATCAGAAAATCTGAATTAATACGAACTTAAATTAAAGAAATACGAGTTACAGTTCAAATTTTTTATGAAAATTTTGTGCTAGCTTCTTTTTTTTACATATTAAGAGGCTGCTTTTTTTCATCCAATGTAAATCCTTCTCCTAACACTTCATGAACTGCAGTAACGGCTACAAAAGCATATGGATCAATATCATTAATGATGTTTTTTAGCTTGACGACTTCATTCCTTGCAACGATACAATAAATTACATTTTGTTCTTTCTGCGTGTAGTTACCTCTCCCGCTTAATACGGTTACTCCTCTTTCCATTTCTGTATTTATTTTATCGGCGATTTCCGTATATTTTTTAGATATGATAGTAGCTCCCCGTGCCGAATAAGCACCTTCTTGAATAAAATCTATTACACGGGCTCCTACATAAACAAGAAGCAATGTGTACATTCCTTCGACTAATTTTAAATATGTAAAGATGGAAGTAGTAATAACTACAAAATCAAACATAAACATGGTACGTCCCATACTCCAACCTACATACTTGTTTACTATTCTGGCAATAATATCGACTCCGCCCGTAGTACCGCCATAACGAAATATAATTCCTAAACCTACTCCAATAAATACGCCGGCAAAAAGTGCTGCCAACGTCAAATCAGATTGCAGATTAATTTGAAACGGTTTAATTTGAAAGATATATAAAAAGAGAGAGACAGAAAAAGTACCAATCAATGTGTAAATAAACGTAGTTCTACCTAATATCTTCCAACCAATAAAAAATACAGGTATATTTAAGACGATATTCGTAATAGCAGGATCCCATTTCCACAGAAAATAAAGTAATAATGTGATCCCGGTAAAACCGCCTTCTCCTAAATGGTTTTGCATATTAAAATGAACGATTCCAAAAGAAAAAATTGCCGCCCCAATTAATATAAAAATTATATTTTTAAACCTTATCCCTAACATGTCAGTCCTCCTAACAGATATCGTATTTTAGTATAGACATATATTGGTAAGTATACAATGATAATATTGACTTTTACAGCTAAATAATTTGTCAAATCTTGATCTTTTAGCTAACATAAAGATTAATTACTCATTATTTAAGGAGATTCTATGGATAAAAATCGAATTTATTCGACAAAAGAAATGGAACAGCAAGTTGACGAATATATTTCACAATTTAAAGAAGGGTATTTTTCACCTTTGGCTTTAGTTGCCCGCCTATCTGAAGAAGTAGGTGAACTAGCACGAGAAATAAATCATACATATGGTGAAAAAACAAAAAAACCAACCGAAAAACCTAAAACGATTGAAGAAGAAATAGGGGATATCCTATTTGTTCTCGCATGTTTTTCAAATTCTCTAGATATGGATCTTTCTAAGGCATTTCATACTTCAATGTCTAAGATTAGAACTAGGGATAAAGATCGGTGGACAAAAAAGACTAAACAAGTTGAAAACGCACATCTTGAGGAGGATTTATGATGGCAATAAATATTGTCTTAGCAGGCCCAAGGGGTAAAATGGGAACAGAGGCTATTAAGATGATAACAAACGATGAAAATTTCAATTTAATCGCTTGTATCGACCGAAAAAATAACGGAAAATCACTTGATGAAATTAATCATGTATGTGAAAACAGTGTACCGATCTATGATGATGCAAAAACATGTTTTGAAGAAATGGAGCCAGATGTTTTTGTGGATCTTACTATTCCGCAAATTGGCTTTGAACATACCAAATTAGCGCTACAGCTTAACATTCGTGCAGTAGTTGGAACATCAGGCTTTACAGAAGCTCAAATTGATGAATTATCTATTTTGGCTGAGCAAAATAAAACTGGTTGTATCATTGCACCTAATTTTGCATTAGGGGCTGTCTTAATGATGTTATTTTCAAAAATGGCTGCTAAGTATTTTCCAGATGTAGAAATTATTGAAAAACATCATGATAAAAAGATAGATGCCCCGTCTGGTACAGCATTAAAGACAATTGAAATGATTAAACAATCACGTGATCCGAAAAAACAAGGACATCCAGAAGAATATGAAATTGTTGAAGGCTCCCGTGGAGGGGAAATAGAAGGTATTCGTGTGCATAGTATGCGGTTACCTGGATTGGTTGCACATCAAGAAGTTGTTTTTGGAAGCAAAAGTCAATTACTAACCATTAAACATGATTCTTTCCATCGTGAATCATTTATGGATGGATTAAAACTTGGTATAAATGAAGTAATGAAATTGCAAAAACTAATTTATGGTTTAGAACATGTAATGGATTTAGACTAAAATTTAAAAAATAGATCGGTGGGGTAATATGAATATAGCGTTAATTGCACACGATAAAAAAAAGAATGATATGATAGAATTTGCGATCGCTTATGAACATGTATTAGAAAATCATTCATTATATGCAACTGGTACTACAGGAAAGCGTATCGAGGAAGCGACAAAATTATCGATCCATAAGTTTCAATCTGGTCCTATCGGGGGAGATCAACAGATAGGGGCACTTGTTGCAAACAATGAAATGGATATGATCATATTTTTTAGAGATCCATTGACGGCTCAACCACATGAGCCAGATGTTAGTGCGTTAATGCGTCTGAGTGATGTTCATTTAATCCCACTAGCAACTAATATTGCGGCCGCTGAGATTTTAATCCATGGCTTAGAACGTGGAGATTTTACTTGGCGAAAAATTGTTAAAGACAAGAAGTCTAAAGGTGTAAACAAATGAAAAAAATAGGAATTACATGCTACCCTACAATTGGAGGATCTGGAATTATCGCAACAGAGCTGGGAAAATTGCTAGCGGAAAAAGGATTTGAAATCCATTTTATTACTTCCAGTCTTCCATATCGTCTGGATTGTATAAATCCAGAAATTTATTTTCATGAAGTGGAAATAAGTCATTACCCGGTTTTTCAATACCCACCATATGACTTAGCTTTAGCTGCAAAAATGGCTGAAGTCATCGATCGAGAGCAACTGGATATATTACATGTACATTATGCAATGCCACATGCTATTAGCGCAATATTAGCAAGAGACATTGCAGAACATGATGTTAAAATTGTTACAACATTACATGGAACTGATATTACTGTCTTAGGCATTGACCAAACGTTTAAACGAATGATTTCATACGGCATTGAGGAATCCGACGCTGTAACAGCAGTATCTCATGATTTAGTAGATCAAACGATTCAACAATTACAAGTGAAGAAAGAAATAGATGTAATTTATAACTTTGTGAATGAAAAAGAGTATTTTAAAAAAGAAAATGACTTTATTAAAAGCGAGTACGGTATTGACCCGGATGATAAAGTAATTATACATATTTCAAACTTTAGAAAAGTAAAAAGAATTAAAGATGTTATAAATACCTTTTTCATGATCCAAGCGAATATAAAATCAAAATTAATCTTAGTTGGAGATGGGCCTGAATTACAAACTGCTTATGAAATCGTAAATAAATTGAATTTGGAAAATAACGTTTTATTTTTAGGTAAACAAAAAAATATTAGTGATTTATTATCCATTTCAGATATTAAATTATTAATGTCAGAGCAAGAAAGTTTTGGACTAGTTCTTTTAGAAGCAATGGCTTGTGAGGTAGCTGCAATTGGAACGAATGTTGGAGGAATACCGGAAGTTATTTCTCATGGAGAGACAGGTTATATAGTAGAATTGGGCGATACTGAGACCGCTGCAAGTTATGCTATTCATTTACTGGAAAATGAAGATTTACTAAAGGAATTTTCAGAACAAGCACTACATAGAGCCCGTTCTCTCTTTCATTCAGAAGAGATTGTCAACCAGTATATTGCGTTATATGAAAAGTTACTAATAAAAAATGGTTCAGGTGAATGAGAATGTTTACAAAAGCTTTTCAACAAGCGGTCGAAGTAATTGATAAATTGGAAGCGCATGGGTACGAGGCTTATTTTGTCGGCGGTTGTGTTAGAGATTTATTGTTAAATAGAAACATTGGGGACATTGATATTGCTTGCTCGGCCGCACCTGAAATTGTTCAACAAATTTTTCCTAAAGTAATCCCAGTTGGAATCGAACATGGTACTGTCATTGTTCGTCATAAAGGGGGGTCTTATGAGGTAACAACATTTCGTAAGGACGGCGATTATTCTGATCAACGTCACCCAGACGATGTGATGTTTATTAATAATATTGACGAAGATCTTAAACGGCGAGACTTTACCATTAACGCATTAGCAATGGATAAGCACGGGGAAATAATTGATCTGTTTTCAGGAACAAAAGATCTGGATGCTAAACTCATTCGTGCAGTCGGTAATCCAAGAGAAAGATTGATGGAAGATCCGCTAAGAATTATCCGTGGACTTAGATTTGCAAGTCAATTGGGATTTTCTATCGAAACGGAAACATTACAACAGATGAAAAGTTTAATTAATGAAATTGAAACCGTAGCGGTAGAACGATTAACGAATGAATTTTCGAAAATATTCCAAGGTGAGTTCGTACAAAATAGTATCGATTATTTAATTCAAATACAAGGATTTAAACATCTTCCCGTTTTCAGTAATGAATATAAATTAATTGAACGGATACCTAAACCATTATCGGCTTTTTACTCATTTGCGGAAGTAATTGCCATGTTTCATTATTTGGAAAAGAATATTACAATATCCGATTGGGTAAAGGCTTGGAAATGTTCTAACCAAGTTAAACGGGATGCAATGAACCTTTTTGAAGCAATTTCTTATTTTAATAAAAATGGAATGGATTCTTGGCTTATATATCGGTTGGAACTTTGTAATTTTCGTTCATTTGATCACCTAATAGAGCTTTTGTTTAATAAACCTACTAGTTTAAAGAGCCTTTACAATAAGAAAAAGGCATTGGCTATTCAAACTAGAAATGATTTAAGAATAGACGGTCATGATATCATGCAAATTTTTCCAGATAGAAACCCGGGTTCTTGGATGGAAGAAGTGCTTAAGAAAGTAGAATACAAGGTTGTCATGAATGAGTTAAATAATAATAATCAACATATAAAGGAGTGGATTAGATGTCATCCACCCGAAACAAACTAATAAAACTTCTAGCAGAAAATAAAGAAAAGTATATATCTGGACAATATTTATCCGAAAAATTAAACATATCTAGAAGTGCCATTTGGAAACATATGAATGAACTAAAAAAAGATGGCTATGAAATTGAAGGAAAGGCCAAAAAAGGATATCGAATCCTAAGTTTTCCGAACAAATTAAGTGAAAATACAATATCATGGGGACTTGAAACAGACTGGTTAGGAAAAACCATTATCCACCGAGAATCGATTACATCAACACAACGTCTTGCGCATGAATTGGCACTTGATGGAGCCAATCACGGAACGATTGTCATTGCGGATGAACAGACAAAAGGAAAAGGCAGAACGGACCGAGCTTGGCATTCTGAAAAAGGCAAAGGTATTTGGATGAGTATTATCCTTCGCCCAACTATTTTACCTTATTTAGCACCCCAATTAACATTATTAACAGCAACCGTATTGGCAAATGTAATAGATAGTTATGCAAAAATTAGACCGCAAATAAAATGGCCAAACGATATTTTAATTGATGGTAAAAAAATGGCGGGAATATTAACAGAGATGCAAGCAGAGCAAGATACTGTACTTTATGTGATTATCGGAATGGGAATAAATATTAACCAAACGAAAGCTGATCTACCGAATGAAATAAGTAATAGAGCTACATCACTACAAATTGAAACAGAAAAAAGTTGGGATATGCTCCCGATTATTCAAGAGATAATTCGAACATTTGAAACAAAATATATGCATTATATCGATCACGGTTTTAATCAAGTAAAACAAACTTGGGAAAATTATGGCTTTAGATTAAATGAACGTTTACAAATAAAATCTGGTAACAAATTATGGGAAGGTATCTTTTTAGGGATTGCAGAAGATGGTGCTCTTTTGGCAAAGAATGAAAATGGAGTAATTGAAAAAGTTTATTCAGGTGAAATTACCTGGTTTTAAGGGGGAAAAAATAATGTTAACCATTACAGATTTTTTAAAAATGAAACAGAATAACGAAAAAATTACGATGATTACAGCTTATGATTATCCGTCAGCAAAGCAAGTTGAAGAGGCGAATGTAGATTGTATTTTAGTCGGTGACTCACTCGGGAATACTGTTTTAGGTTATTCATCTACTACACAAGTCACGTTAGACGATATGATCCATCATGCTAAAGCTGTAAGACGTGGTGCAAAGAATACATTCGTTGCTGTTGATATGCCTTTCATGTCGTATCACGCATCGCTTGAAGATTCGATTAAAAATGCGACGAAGCTGTTTCAAGAAACAGATGCTCAAGCAATTAAAATCGAAGGTGCGACGGAAGAAACATTGACCTTAACGAAGCGACTAACCGATGGGGGCATTCCGATTATCGGACATTTAGGACTTACACCACAAACTGTTAATGTGTTAGGCGGATTTCGCGTCCAAGGGAAAGATGAAGCGGATAGTAAAAAAATACTTGAAGATGCAAAGCGGTTTGAAGCCTCTGGTGCAGCCGCCATCGTATTAGAATGTATCCCGAAGGAACTTGGTAAGCTTGTAACAGAAACAATCAATATACCTACGATTGGAATCGGCGCAGGTGCAGACTGTGACGGCCAGGTGTTAGTTTACCATGACATCTTACAATATGGTGTTGAAAGACTTCCTAAATTCGTTAAAACGTATGCAAATTTAAATCTATATGGAACCCAAGCCGTTGCAAATTATGTAGAGGATGTAAAAAACAACAATTTTCCGTTGGAGGAACATACGTACAAATTAAAGAATATGGATATCTTACCAAAAGTATAAAGTAGGTATTTAAACATGAAAATTATTCGCTCTGTTCAAACGATGATGAAAGAAGTAGCAAATGTT
>NZ_JBPPZG010000061.1:0-18371 GCF_051918545.1 Pseudogracilibacillus amylolyticus (SeqCode)
ATAATAATCATTTACCCGAAAGACAAACTTGTCTGTAATCGCTTTTAATTTTTCACGCTCTTCTTCAGGTATTTGTGTGATTTGATCAATGTCCGTAATATACCTTGGTTGTGCCATGAATCAATCTCCTCCATCATTAAATTTTGTTAGCTGTTTCCTTTTTTCACAACAATTTGTCGCAAATAAGCTAATACTTGACAAAAGATTTACAAGAACCTTTTAATCTATCAATCAAGTAAAGAAACAGAATATTACAAGTCCTTATAATGAACATACCATATAACGACAGATTGTTCAAACAAGCTTTTGATTCTTTACATATTCGACATAACTTTGTCAAAAATACTCAACCGAAAAGTTATCATACATTTAATTGTGTACTATAAATTACTTTTGAAATTTCAATTATGAAAAAAATGTTTTCAGCTCCCATTCTTTGTCGTACTTCCTATACCTATATGAATTAGTGACATCCCCCACTTAGAGCGTAACTGATCGCTTATTATTAGCATGCATTTTTACTAGTGAGGAATGTGCACTTTTTAGATTCGGCTTTTTATAAAATTTGGTCTATCTTAGCCTCCCTAAACACTCCTTATTCGACCTCCGCTACTTCTATCCATTCTTTCCCATCCAAATGTCTCGTCACTACCATACTCGCCACGGTATCACCAGTTGAGTTTACCATCGTCGCTGGCGGATCCACGACAACACCAATAGCTGAAATAATCGGTAATGCTTGAATCGGCAGTCCATATAAAGTTACAATCATCATTTCCCCAATAAAACCGCCACCTGGAATTCCACTCATTACAATACCCGATAATAAACATATTCCAATTGCTGTAATGAATGTGCCAATCCCTGAAAAGTCCATATTAAATACTCCAAATACAAAAGCAATTTTTAACATGGCAGATAGACAAGACCCGTCCATATGAATTGTTGCACCAAGCGGTAAAACTGTCTCGCGAATATCCTTTGGCACACCGATTCGCTGCGCTGCCTGTAAATTCACTGGTATAGTTGCTACACTGCTTCCAGTTCCTAGTGCTGTTGCAGCAGGAGCTAATATATTTTTCCAAAAACGGATGATCCCTTCCTTTCCACCAGCAATAAAAGCATAAAATGTAAATCCAATAAAGAAATATAAGATTGAAACAGGATAATAAATAATAATTGCTTTTGCATAATCCCCTATCAACGCAGTTCCAAATTCACCGATTAGTGAGGCAAAATAAGCACCTAATCCGATCGGGGCATAATACATAATAATTTGTACTACTTTCATAAATACTTCAGAGCCACCTGATAAAAATTTAGCAAATGGCCTTCCTTGTTCCCCAACTAATCCGGTCGATACACCAACAAGAACGGAGAAAATAATTAATGCGAGCATATTAGATCTCGAAAATAAATCGACAAATTCTGGTACTGTAAATGTATTTACGAGCTGTTCCGATAATGTAACACTTTCTACATCGTCCGGAGTTTCTAAAGGAATATCAACACCTCCGCCCGGAGAGAACAAAAGAATTGCAACTAGCATAAATACGGAAGAGATAATTCCCGTCAAAATAAAAACCGTCATCATTGAGCCCATTATTTTCCCTAGTCTTCTCATACTATCCATATTAGCAATTGCTGATGAAATAGAAAAAAAGACGAGAGGAATAACGACCATAAATAATAAATTAATAAAAATATCTCCTAGTGGTTTGATGACGTTAGCTTTTTCGCCAAATACTAAACCAATAATAGAGCCTATAATAATGGATGTTAATAAAATAATAGGAAACCGATAAGCTTGCAATTTATCTTTCATATTCACAACTCCTCGCATATTTATATTTTTAAAACACTTCGTTAAGCGTCCCTTCATAAACAATAACCGCATTGCCGGTTAGCGAAATATGTTCAATTCTGTCTTGATCGATTGTAAAATTAATCAATAGATCTCCTCCCCTTGTTTTGACTTGAACAGGTGGTTTTGTTTTATGTAAAACTGTAGAAATAATTGCCGAGGCAGTTGCCCCTGATCCACATGCGAACGTTTCCTCCTCCACCCCTCTCTCGTATGTTCTCACGCTAATTTGATGTTTGTTATCAATTTGAACAATATTTACATTGGTCCCTTTCGGAAAATTTTTATGATTTCTTATACGGCTTGCCCACTGAATGAACTTTTCATCACTTATCTGAACTATTTTTTCCCTATAAACAATGGTATGAGGAACACCGACAGAACCGAAATGATAACAGATCGCTTCTTTATCAAGTAACAATGTTTGATGAAACAAAATATCTTTCATATCAATTGGAGGAAAAAAGATTTTTACGTTTCCATCCGCCAAAATTTTCGCTTTATACTCACCATCTAACGTATCAAACGACATGTTTTTATCGACGATACCGTTTACATATGCAAATCGGGCAATACAGCGAGCGCCATTTCCACACATCTCTCCTTCTGATCCATCGGCATTAAAATAACGTAAGGTAAAATCAGCTGTATTAGATTTTTCCACGAACATTACCCCATTTGCACCAATGTTAAATTTCCTTTCACAGATCCTTTTAATAAATTTGGGCAGGTTTTTATGTTCCAAAATATTATTGCGATTATCAAATATAATAAAATCATTCCCACAACCATGCATCTTTGTAAAATTTAGTTTCACACTGACCTCCTAAAATTGTTTATTTGTTTTTATTGTACATCCCCAATGACACCAAAACAATTGTATTTTAAAAAGATTATTAATATTTTCATTGATGCTTAGGAAATTATAAAATTCTTTAGCTATGGATAGGTTTCGTTGCCAGAATAGCCACGTCCGGCTCCTAGCGTCTAGTGTGCTTCCTTCACCTCACGACACGATAAAGAAGACTTGCCGATTGGCTTTAGACAGAGGCTTAGTCGCCCTTATGCCCTTGGGCGAAAGTCAACATCGATTCCCTTTGGTCGCCGTGTTTCCTTTATCTCCTACGGTTCAGTCCAGCACATACGCCGCTAAACGGGCGCTTGCGCGTTGTTCATTATAAGAAAGCTACATACTTGCATCAATACCTTTCCTTTTGCATAAGCTGTATAAACCTCGATTAGGTGGAGGGATGAAAAATGGATATTTTAAATAAGCTAAAAAGTCACCGTGAAGAAGAAGAGAGGTTAAAATGGGAAGGTACGTTTGCTGAGTATTTAGAAATTGTTAAACAGCAGCCCGAGGTTGCTCAAACTGCCCACTCACGAGTTTACAATATGATCAAAAGTGCTGGAATCACCGTAAAAAATGGCGAGAAAGCATATAACTTTTTTGGCGAAGAAATATTCGGACTTGAAGATGCCATGGAAAAGCTAGTAGAAGAATATTTTCATCCAGCGGCGAAAAGACTTGATGTAAAAAAACGAATTCTTTTATTGATGGGACCAGTAAGTGGTGGTAAGTCAACCATTGTAACACTATTAAAACGAGGCCTTGAAAACTATACCCGAACAGACGAAGGTGCGGTTTATGCAATTAAAGGTTGCCCGATGCATGAAGACCCGCTTCATCTCATTCCAAATCATTTACGAGATGATTTTTACGAAGAATATGGTATTCAGATTGAAGGAAGTTTATCCCCTTTAAATACGATGCGCTTAGAAACAGAGTATAATGGCCGGATAGAGGATGTCATGGTTGAAAGGATTTTCTTTTCAGAAGACAAACGAGTTGGCATTGGAACGTTCAGTCCATCAGACCCCAAGTCTCAAGATATCGCCGATTTAACCGGCAGTATCGATTTTTCTACTATAGCAGAATATGGTTCAGAATCAGACCCAAGAGCATACCGTTTTGACGGAGAATTAAATAAAGCCAATCGAGGGATGATGGAATTTCAAGAAATGCTAAAATGTGATGAGAAATTTTTATGGCATTTATTATCATTAACCCAAGAAGGAAATTTTAAAGCAGGCAGATTCGCGCTCATTTCAGCGGATGAACTTATTGTCGCTCATACGAACGAAGCTGAATATCGAGCATTTATTTCCAATAAGAAAAATGAAGCTCTCCACTCTAGGATTATCGTTATGCCGATACCTTATAACTTAAAAGTTAGTGATGAAGAACGCATTTACAATAAAATGATTCGACAAAGTGATATGAAAGATATTCATATTGCGCCACACGCGTTAAAGGTAGCAGCTATTTTTTCAGTGTTAACTAGACTGAAAAAACCTAAAAAACAAGGGATTGATTTAATTAAAAAAATGCGCTTATATGACGGAGAAAATATTGAAGATGGAAATAAAATTAATGTAGACGAATTGAAAAATGAATTTCCTGATGAAGGGCTAACTGGTATTGATCCCCGATATGTCATTAATCGGATTTCTTCTGCTATCATTCGAAAAGAAGTAAAATCAATCAATGCACTTGATGTTTTACGTTCTTTAAAAGAAGGATTAGACCAACACCCTTCTATTACGCAGGAGGATAAGGAAGAATATTTAAATTATATTGCTGTAGCAAGAAAGGAATACGATGAAATTGCCAAGAAAGAAGTACAAAAAGCATTCGTCTACTCCTACGAAGAATCAGCAAAAACATTGATGGACAATTATCTCGATAATGTTGAAGCATACTGTAACAACAATAAATTAAAAGATCCTTTAACTGGAGAAGAAATGAGTCCAAATGAAAAATTAATGCGTTCCATTGAAGAACAAATTGGGATTTCAGAAAATGCTAAAAAGGCTTTCCGTGAAGAAATTTTAATCCGGATTTCCGTATACGCTAGAAAAGGTAAAAAGTTTGATTATAATTCCCATCAACGATTAAAAGAAGCGATTCAGAAAAAATTATTTGCAGACCTAAAAGATGTCGTTAAAATAACGACAACATCTAAAACTCCTGATGAGTCACAGCTAAAGAAAATTAATGAAGTAATTGCAAGACTGATAGATGAACATGGATACAATTCCGTCTCGGCCAATGAACTATTGCAGTATGTTGGAAGTTTATTAAATCGGTAACTTGACAGAAAAACAAGGCTAGTTCGTTACGAAGTCTTGTTTTTCTTTTTATTACCCTAGATAGATGTTTATTGACAATAATTTCATTCCCTATGCATAGAATATAACAACTTATTAATAGTAGGAGGGAGAAAAAATGGATGAAAAAGATAGTTTTGTCATCTCCCAAGATAACTGGTCCCTCCACCGTAAAGGGTATCAAGACCAGCAACGTCACATGGATAAAGTAAAAGATGCGATTAAAAACAACTTACCAGATTTGATTAGTGAAGAAAGCATTGTTACATCGGACGGTCGAGATATCATTAAAATACCAATCCGTTCTTTAGATGAGTATAAAATACGATATAATCATGAAAAATCTAAACATGTTGGCCAAGGAGACGGAGACAGCAATATTGGAGACGTTGTTGCTCAAGACCCAGATCAAGCTTCTGGCCAAGGAAGTGGACCAGGTAAAGGTAAAAATGCCGGAGATGAACCTGGCGTTGATTATTATGAAGCTGAAGTTTCTATAGCGGAAATTGAAGGTATTCTTTTCAATGAATTAGAATTACCAAATTTAAAAGAAAAAGAGTCAAATGAAATTAAAACAAGCAAAATTGAATTTAATGATATACGGAAAAAAGGACTGATGGGTAATATCGATAAAAAACGAACGATATTATCCGCCTTAAAAAGAAACGCGACGGAAGGTAAAGCAACCATCGCACCAATTTCAAACGATGATTTACGTTTTAAAACTTGGAATGAAGAAATAAAACATGAATCAAATGCCGTTGTACTAGCGATGATGGATACTAGTGGCTCTATGGGAAATTTCGAAAAATATATGTCTAGAAGTTTCTTCTTTTGGATGACTAGATTTCTGCGTACTAAATATGAATCCGTAGATATTGCATTTATTGCCCATCATACAAAAGCAAGAGAGGTCACGGAGGAAGAGTTTTTCTATAAAGGCGAAAGTGGTGGAACGATTTGTTCTTCAGCTTATGAAAAAGCATTGGAATTAATTGATGATCGATATAGTCCGAGTAGATATAATATTTACCCATTTCATTTCTCAGATGGCGATAATTTAACTTCCGATAACCCTAATTGTTTAACGCTTATTGAAGAAATAATGGAAGTTGCAAATATGTTCGGATATGGAGAGGTAAATGCATATAGAAGATATTCTACTTTAATGAGTGCCTATCGTAGAATCGATAACCCTAAGTTCAGACATTATATTTTAAAGGAAAAACAGGATGTATACCACGCCTTAAAAAGTTTCTTTCGTAAAGAAGAGGTTACTGTTAATTGAAATCGTCCACATGAAGCCATTTATTTTAATTTGATAACAACTTAGGCCTTCGCCATCTAATATAGCGAATAGCCTAAGTTTTTTACGAAGGAGGAATACCTTTGGATGAAATGAAAGAACTTCATATTGCTATTGAGGAAATCACTGAAATCGCCAAAGGATTTGGACTGGATTTCTTTCCGATGCGATATGAAATTTGTCCTGCTGATATCATTTATACATTCGGTGCTTATGGAATGCCGACAAGATTTACCCATTGGAGTTTTGGCAAACAATTTCATAAAATGAAACTTCATTATGATTTAGGCCTCAGTCAAATTTATGAGCTTGTCATTAATTCAAATCCTTGTTATGCATTTTTACTCGACACAAATAGTTTAATTCAAAACAAACTAATCATTGCCCACGTACTTGCACACAGTGATTTTTTTAAAAATAATGTGCGATTTTCCAATACAAGACGCGATATGGTCGATAGCATGTCAGCAACTGCAGAACGAATTGCTCATTATGAAATGATTCATGGAAAAGAAGAGGTCGAAAAATTTCTTGATGCCGTTTTGTCGATTCAGGAGCATATCGATCCATCCATTACAAGAGCAAAGCGGAGAACTCAACAAACAGAACAGTCAAACGAAACTGCGAGTACCAAACCAAAAACACCGTATGACGATTTATGGGGATTAGATGAACAAGTAGCCGAGAAGGAACCAAAAAAACAAGAGAAAAAAATTCCTCCAAAGCCGGAAAAGGATTTATTATTATTTATTGAGGCACATAGCCGTCATTTAGATGACTGGCAACGGGATATTTTAACGATGATGCGGGAGGAAATGCTCTACTTTTGGCCTCAGCTGGAAACTAAAATCATGAATGAGGGATGGGCATCTTATTGGCACCAGCGTATTTTACGAGAGATGGATTTAACGGCTGATGAAACCATCGAATTTGCAAAACTGAATGCTGGTGTTGTTCAACCGTCAAAAACGTATATTAACCCATATTATCTTGGGTTAAAAATGTTTGAAGATATCGAGAAAAGATATGATAATCCTACAGAAGAAATGAAAGAAATTGGGGTAACACCTAATTCCGGGCGTAAAAAAATTTTTGAAGTTCGGGAAATAGAGTCGGATACGTCATTTATCCGAAACTATTTAACAAAAGAACTTGTTAAACAAGAAGACATGTATCTTTTCCAAAAACAAGGTAGCGCCTACCGAATTACTGATAAAGAATATGAGGAAGTAAGGGATCAATTAATTACAGCAAGAGTAAATGGCGGTTTCCCATATATTTATGTGGAAGACGGAGATTATTTGCGAAATGGCGAATTATATTTGATCCATAGTTACGAAGGTATAGAATTAGATTTACTCTATTTAGAAAAAGTTCTTTCCTATATTTACGAACTTTGGGGAAGATCCGTCCATTTAGAAACATACGTAGAAGATAAAATCACCCTTTTTTCTTATAACGGTGAAAAACATATGCAGCGAAAATTATATAAATAAAACATTTTTCTACTAGTACCTATAAACTTTTTTATTAAGATTCGAACGGACAAATAATGAATGATATTCCATAAATTAAATCTTAATAAAAAATGGTTGTATGAACAGTAAGAGACTTCAGCAAAAGACGTATTTTTGAGTTTTAGCAAAATGTATCATTATAGATTGATAAGAAAAATAATCTTCTCAATAAAAAGAGCCCTGAAACTAGGGCTCTTTCCAACAAGTTTAGTCGTCAATTTCACGGCATCTACATCTGAAACGATCTCTGTCGCGGTCTCTGTCACGATCTCTATCTCTATCTCGGTCTCTGTCGCGGTCTCTGTCGCGGTCTCTGTCGCGCTCACATCTGTGGCATCCACACCAATGTCTGTCTCTGCCACAGCCTCTGTCACGATCTCTGTCGCGGTCTCTGTCATGATCTCTGTCATGATCTCCTCTTACCCGACGACACTCACAAATAAATCTAACCTCTCTACGTCTTCTCCGATCACGATCATCACACATAAGTGTAACCCCCTAATAAATATTAAAGCCGGCCGACCTTAATAATAATATATGGAGGATTGAAATTTTTGAGTGGACAAACATTCTGATTAATAAGTCTTTTTTTATTAGAAACTTGGCATTCGTTAAGAAAACATGCCCTCATCACTAGAGGTCTGCGTGATGTTAGGCGCAAAAGCCTGTTCTTGGTCACCTTTCTAAAGAGTCATAACTGGCGGTGGCCAGCTGATGTTGCACTTATGATTCGTGAGTGCAAGCCTTATGACGAATTGCCTTATTTTCACTGACCTTCATTTATATCTTTTTAAGAAACTCTGATTTCAATTGCATGTTACCATGGCCGGGTACACGACAGTCAATGTCGTGGTCACCTTCAATTATTCGAATTCCTTTTATATTCGTCCCTTGTTTCACTACTACGGAACTTCCCTTTACTTTTAAATCTTTTATAACGGTGACACTATCTCCATCTTGAAGTTCATTACCATGAGCATCTTTTGTGATTTTTACTGTTTCATCTGTCTTTATTTCGTCTGTCCATTCATGTCCACATTCAGGACATATTTTTAAATGACCGTCTTCATATGTATATTCCGAATTACATTTTGGGCAATTTGGTAACTCTACCATAGAAAACTCCTCCTTTCATTTCTAATCTGTACATAAGTATAACATGTCCCCATTACAATATACCTTTTGGTTAATTATTTTGATTTTCGTTAATAATTAAGAAAGACACGAATTGATGAAATGAGGTTTGTTATTTTGAAAATAATTTTAATTATACTGAGCATAGTTGTTCCAATTGGCATGTATTATTCACATAGAGCGAACTCGAGTTTCGGAAGGTTCTATAACTTCACTGCTATTATATCTGCCATTATTTTCGGTGACATCGCGGCAGTTTCCGTATATCAAATCATCATTGATAAAACTGTCTTTATGACGAAGATCCACGCAATTTTCCTTAATCCGTTCTTTTTAATAACCGGAGCTTATCTCGGAGTTTACGCCGTATACATGTTAATTCTGTTAACAATGAACGATGGAAAAATTAAATTTTAAAGATATGCTTATTCAGCTTGGCAATTCTAAAAAATTCAATCAAAAAATATGCGCTAATGAATCTTGGAGGTTTAGCTAAACATGCTACAAGCTGGAGTCCTTGCATTCATAAGGTTTATAGTCCATATTATATATGAGGTGACTAAATGGCTATTAAGGATAGAACCACCCATTTAATGGTGATGTTTCCGGTAGACTTGGTCAAGAAAATTGAAGAATACAAATCTGATAATCGGATCAGAACAAGAAGTGAAGCAATCAGGATACTGATTAAAATAGGTTTAGAGGACTCCCAAGAATAGGGAGTCTTTTTTAGCAGATAAGAAAACTTTCTTGACTCGCTCACTGGCTAAAAGCTTAGGCGTCCTGGGACTGCACTTTTGTTCGTCCCACCGTAAAGATTTGTCTCAGGCGTAAGTCACTAGCACGTCAATCACCTGTAAGTGCAACTCATACTCTCGCCAAGGATTGGCGATAAGCCAAGTTTTCCAATTTTTACTAATAAATTATTGACACTACACTAACGAGGGGAATAAGTAGCCATTTGCCCGAGAGGACTACGGTATTCAATTTCCTCTTCAAATGTTACATAATTAAGATATACCATTAAAAGTAAATACCTCATTCCTGTTTGTGGGTCACTAAGTATGATGTGATCCCGACCCGCCGCTTCAATAATCCCTGTAAACACTTGAGGAGTTCTCGTTCCACCTTCTCCATCAAATGACATGTAAACGGTCGCTAATTTTCCCCTATTTAAACGCAAAATGTTCTCAATATACGATTGCTCGATAGGAAGTTGTCCCGGCGTTTGTATGTTTTGAGTTGGTAAAGTTTGTTCACTACCTTGTGGAAAAGGCATTACAGATGTCATATCTGGCATTTGATTACTTTGATTTGGCATGATTGGCATACCCATCATTTGAGTATTCATGTTTGCTAATCCGCCCTGCCATCCTTGATTTTGCCAAGTTGGCATACATCCTGTAAACATTGGTTGTTGACAACAATACATTACATTTCCTCCTTAAAATGTCGAATAAACTGATGCACATTCAGATTCCGATGGATGATAAAAACAATGGGATTTGAATCTACCAGAATTCCATTGATTGTACCATTGCGCTGGGCATGCTCCTGCTGGCATAAAAAACCATAAAGAATTAGTTGCTGGATGAAAACGATTCCCGTTAATTACCTGTCTGGCTAATCGTATTTCATTGGGACGAGCCCGCTGATAAAAATATCCTTTTTGAGTAGCTTCAAAGCCACCCGGAGATTGGAAAACCATATCTCTGATTGTAGTAATTTGTGAAAAATCTAAACAATCACCTCTAACGCGATTAACACCAACATTTCCGACCATGAGCATTCCAAGATCCCCTTCGCCTTCCGCTTCTGCTCTCATTAATCGCGCTAAAAGCTGCACATCTTCTTCAGTAGCTTGAACTACAGCCAAGACATTCACCCCCATCCTCATTTCCTATGCTATGTTTGGGCAAATGTAAAGGTGCAAGGTTATAATAGGCCAAAACAGAAACATTGTTTCAGAAAATTAATTCGGCAATTTGTTGATTACATACAGTGGAGTTACAGTGAGAGCAGCGACTTTAACATTAATCTGGCAATATCATTGGGCTTTTATATTCAATAAAAAAGAGTGAAATCCTATCATATAGAGATTCCACTCTTTTATCATTATCACATAACTTAGAAAAAGCACTGCAATTTTATAAAGTATCTTTTTCAGCTAATTTATCCTTTAATTCTATTTCATTCCGATTAATTATCGTCTTTTACCCTCCGTTTTCGGCGTCGTTGTCATTATCTTGCTCTCCGACATTATTTTGATCATTTTCTCCATCTTGATCGCTTGGTTCCTCGTCAGGTTCAGACGGTTCTTCATCTTCTTCGTCTTGTTTACCGTCATCGCCGTCGTCAACTTCCTGACCTTCATCTTCTTCTTTTTCTTCTTGATTCTCGTCTTCCTGTTCTTCGTATTCTTCTTCCTCTTCGTCTACTTGTTCATCCTGTTCTTCTTCTATCTGCTTCTGATCAGAAGAGTCTGATGGCACCTCCGGAGGTGTTGCTGGTTCAGCCCCGCGCACCATTAGTTCCGAACCGATAGAAATAACTGAGTCCGGCTGCACGAAATCTTTGACATCTGATGACGACACCTCAGACATTAATTCGCGGAAAAGATGTTTGGCAATATCCTGCGTACCATCATATTTAATGTACTGGACATCCCCATTTTCATTCTTCATCGATGGGTACCCCGTCCAAACAGTTAGTGAATATTCAGTGGTATAACCAGAAAACCATGAATCACGCAGACCATCGGCAATACCATATTTTTCACGATCCGTTTGATCAATATTTGTTGATCCTGTTTTTCCAGCGACAGGAATCCCCTCAATATTAGCTTGCATTCCGGTACCACTTGCCATGACTGTCTTAAGCATATCCGTAATCATATAAGCCGTATAGTCCTCCATGGCCTTCTCAGAAATCACATTAGGTTCCCATTCTTTACCGTTAGGAAAAACAACCTTTTTAACGGCGGAAGGTTCATTATACGTCCCCCCATTTCCAAATGCAGCATAGGCCGCCGCCATCTGCAATGGAGACACACCATCAAAACCACCGATAGCAGCTGACTCATAAATCGGATCAATCTCAATGCCAACTCCTGCAGCAAATGCCTGAGCCTTATCTGCTCCCACGGCTTGAAATGCCTTTAACGCAGGGATATTTCTTGACCATTCTAGCGCCCTACGAATCGAAACGCTACCCCAGTACTTACCATCCCACTCATTAATCGGTGTTCCATCACTGTATTCATATGGCTCATCTGTCAAGATATGTGACGTAGACCACTTTAAGTGTTCGATGGCCGGTCCGTAATCGAGAATCGGTTTAATCGTTGATCCTGGATGATGCTTAATATTGGATCCGTAGTTAGAATAGCGAATGGCCTTAAAATTTCTTCCTCCGCCAATCGCTTTAATAGCACCTGTCTCCGTATCAACTAACGAAATACCAGCTTCAAAATCATCATCTGGATAAGCAATATTTTCCGAATGAAGCAAATCGTACGTAGCTTGTTGCGCATCAGAATCAAGATGTGTATATATTTCCAAGCCACCTTGGAAAAATTCCTCTTCTGAAACAATCTTTTCTTCTTTTACTAACTGGTCATAAACAGCATCAACATAAGCATTATAAGGATTATCATTCGCCTGCTTTTCCTCTTCTTTTAAAATGATATCAGCAACCAACTCCTCTTTAGCTTTAGCTACCTCCTCTTTGTTAATAAACCCATTGTCTACCATTGACTGCAAAACCTTATCGCGTCTTTCTTCTGCCTTGTCGGGATGCTTGAATGGATCTGTCGCACTTGGTGAATTAGGTAAACCAGCGAGAAGAGCAGCCTGAGAGATGCTTAATTGAGAAAGATCTTCTTCACCAAAATAAGTCACCGCTGCCGTCTTAATCCCATAAGCCCCATGACCGTAATACACATTATTTAAATACAGTTCAAGAATCTCATCTTTCGAGTATTTCTTTTCCAACTTCAGGGCAAGCCACGCTTCCTGCACCTTTCGTTTCAGCGTTTTTTCCGGACTTAGAACGGTTCGTTTAATAACCTGTTGGGTAAGCGTAGAACCACCTTCCGCACCCCAACCATTTTTAATATTACTGCGAGCCGCACCCAGTAAACGACGCCAATCAATCCCGTTATGATCATAAAACCGTTTATCTTCAATCGAAATAATTGCAGCCTTCATCACATCTGGCACCTCATCAATCGAAACATTAATCCGGTTTTCTTCTTGAAATAAAGTATCAACCTGTTTTCCATCATCATCATAAATGCGTGTAGATTGCGGCATTTGTAGATTGCTTTCCTTCAGTTCCGGTGCATCACTAATCATAACAGCAACCGTTACTGCACCTCCACCAACAATAAGAGCAAAAGTTATACCCAAACTTAATAAAAGGACCTTCCACCAACTTCTCTTATGTTGATTGGATTTTTTCCTCTGCTGTCTTTTTTCCACTCTAGATGTATAGTTATTAGACACGTCCATTTCACCCTTATCCTACAAAACTATTAAAATCCCATTCTTTATTATATCGTATTCTGACTGAATAAAGAACTCACGATAGCGCTGAGAACGATTACAAATGAAAAATTGATTCGAAAGCCTCATCCTCAAAAATTTTTGCATCAATGTTCGCTGTGTAAAAAATGGGTAAAATGTTTTAAAATCCAATCGTTTCTAATCGTCATCTGAAATAAAATTAACAGATTAAAAACACCCTTAAACGTTATTATATCAACATTTAAGGGTGTTTTGCTTTTCGTACAATCTTATCAAACTTTTATTACAAAACGTCCCAGGAGCGATTCGAACGCCCGACCGACGGCTTAGAAGGCCGTTGCTCTATCCAGCTGAGCTACTGGGACAAAAAAATGGAGCGGGTGAAGGGAATCGAACCCTCGACATCAGCTTGGAAGGCTGGAGTTTTACCACTAAACTACACCCGCAATTTTTTATTCATTTTTTTCGAACGCAAGAACTATTATATGCATTATTTATTTACTTGTCAACATAAAATGTTAATTTTTTATTGTAAATTTATTATTATAAGGAAAAGTCGCAATTTCCTTACCTTCAACGCTATAAAATGTAACAATTACTTCTAAAGGCTCTTCCCATTCTATAATAACATAACTAGGTACATTAAAATGCTTCGGTAACAGAATGCTCCCTGGATTAATAAAAAGTTGTTCACCTATTTTTTCAGCATAAGCGATATGGGAATGTCCAAAACATACGATATCTGCGTTTACTTCTAATGCTCGATATTGTAATTTTAACAAGGTTGTTTTCACATCAAATAAATGACCATGAGTAATGAAAAAGCGAAGTCCCGCTTTTTCTACAATTAACTCATCTTGAAAATCTCCTTGCCAATCACAATTTCCTTTAACAACTTGATAGCCGTTTAAAGGAGCGGCATCGGCAGTGAGTTCTGAATCTCCACAATGAATATATTCAGAAACTTGATGTCGCTCTTTTATTGTCTCTAGTTCTGATGTAAGTCCGTGACTGTCACTTACAATAAGTACCTTATTCATCTTTTTCACCTGCGTTTATTTCCTCGTTCAACCATGTTTCTAGTTGAATAAGTGCATTAAAACGATGACTTATTTTATTTTTTACACTTTGATCTAATTCCGCCATCGTTTTATTGTACCCATTCGGTATAAAAATTGGATCATATCCAAATCCATTTTCACCTTTTGGTTTCGTTGTAATGACCCCTTCACAAGCACCTTCTTTAAAAATCGTTTTCTCGCCCGGAATAGCCATTGCTAAAACACAAATAAAGCGTGCACTACGCTTTTTTTCTGGCACATCTTCCATTTCTTTTAATACTTTTTCATAATTTAACAGATCATTCGTCGGTTCTCCAGCATATCGTGCGGAATAAACCCCTGGCTTCCCACCAAGTACATCAATCACTAATCCAGAATCATCAGCTAAGACTGGTTTTTCAATCATAGCTGAAATTTGTTCTGCTTTTAATCGTGCATTTTCCTGAAAAGTTGCCCCTGTTTCTTCAACGTCCGGTAACTCGGTATCCAAATCTTTCAAAGACTTTACTTGAATACCATATTGATCAAATAATTGTTTAAATTCCTTTACTTTTCCTTCATTCTTCGTTGCAATAGTAATTTCTTTCACTTTTCTTCTTCTTCCTCATCCGTCTGACTTCCAACTTTTTCAGCCAAATCCCCTAATACTTCTTTTTGTACCGCAAAAAGTTGTTCTATCCCCTCTTGTGCAGCTTCTAACATTAATGCTAATTGATCGTATGAAAATGTTGCTTCCTCTCCAGTTCCTTGAATTTCAACAAATTCACCTGCACCTGTCATAACGATATTCATATCTACATCTGCAGTAGAATCTTGTTCATAATTTAAGTCTAAGTTTATTTCACCGGTTGGAGACACTCCTACTGAAATTGCTGCTAGAAAATCAGTAATTGGAAATGTTTCAATTTTTTCTTCTTCGATTAATTTGTTACAGGCAATCACTAATGCGACGAATGCCCCTGTTATTGAAGCAGTTCGGGTACCCCCGTCAGCTTGGATAACGTCACAATCAATCCAAATTGTACGTTCACCTATAAGGTCAAGATTTACCACAGAACGTAGTGCACGTCCAATCAAACGCTGTATTTCCATTGTTCTTCCACTTACTTTACCGCGAGAAGACTCTCTAATATTTCGCTGTTCTGTTGCTCTTGGCAACATAGCGTATTCGGCTGTAATCCATCCCTTATTTTGTCCTCGCATAAATGGAGGCACTCGATCTTCAATACTTGCATTACAAATTACCCGTGTATTCCCTAATTCAATAAGTACCGACCCTTCAGGATGAGTGACAAAGTTAGGTATTATGTTAATTGGTCTAATATCATGTCTATTGGTATCCATTATTTACACTCCTAATACTACAAAAATTTGACTGTTACATTTTTTCGGATTTAATTATATCGTTTTTGGTTACTGGCTTGTCATAGGTAGTCCCATTTTCACTCACAACTTTATCTATATTTTCTACTTTAATATCAACCGCTTCAACATCCTCTTGTTCGGTAAGCGATCTTACTAATGTTTCAACAACATCATCTGCAATAACTGCTTTTTCTTCATCTTTTAATATTTCTTTACTAAACTCCAATTGTAACACACCATCATTCAAAACGGGTTTAGTTAATAAGGTTGTATTATCATTAAATACATGAAGTCCTTCAATTTCATAAGAAGGGCCTTCCATCAATGCTTCAACAATCGTTGTAAAAACATCTTCGTTATCATCGTTAACGTATTGTGTCATTGGCACAAAATAAAGATTATCATTATATTGTTTTGGATAATGGACAGTAACTACTTTACTATGCATTAAACTAGGTTGATCTTTCACATAAATATTTATACCATTACTCTTAGAATATCCTTCTGAAAGCGGGGTCCCATTCACTGGCATTTCATCTAAATTTTCTCCATTGATCCAAAGCTTTATCTTATTTACACTGTCAAACTGGGTCAATGTATGTGTCATCGCTTGAAGAATCTTTACTTCTTCATCAGCCTCATAATTCTTAAATTCTTCCGACACATCCACAATTAATGTTCCATCTTCCTCTAAGTTCAAACCGATTATTTCGGTGCCAGCAGGTAATACGGCCTGAAATCCATTAGGCAACATTTCAGTCACTGGTCCGTCTTTCACCAAGTATTCAAGCGCTTGAGTTGCGGCCGATTCCGTTTTAGGTAGTTCTAATGTTTGTGGAACCACCATTCCGCTAGCATCGATTAAATACAGTTCTCTTGCCACGGTTTCGTCTGATTCAATGACCTCTTCTTCCTCTTTAGCAGGGTCGTCACCTTCCGTTTCCTCGCCTTCCTCGTCAACGATAGTTACGTCTTCTGGAACATCTACTTCTTCAAAAGTCTGTTCGCCTTTTAAACAGCCTCCTAACAAAAGAACTAAAACAATCAATACTTGTACGTGCAGAAATTTGATCTTTTGCATTAAACACCCTCCCATTGATGGTTGTACTATTATATATACGTCCAAGTTTTCAAATAATGCTAATGATTATGAACGTCTAATGGGAGAATATTAAAATTTACAAAACTATTTTTTCAAATTTCATTTTGTTCATTTCACATAAACTTTTCTTAAATATAGACAGATAGATTTTCTTAAAAACATCCATATCTCCTGTCGTATAAAAGCCATGATTTGGTTCACGATTGTATTTATATAAAAGTTGATTTATCTCTAAAATGACACTTGTTTCCCTTGCTGTTTCTGCACTAGAAGAAATGGTTTGAACAGTTTTTCCCATTACCTCTTGGATTGTTTCCTCAAGTAATGGATAATGCGTGCATCCTAAAACAAGCGTATCAATACTGTTTGACAACTTTAACGGAAACAATGTATCCTCAACAACCTTTTTCGCTCGTTCTCCTGAAATTATACCTTTTTCTACCATTGGCACAAATAACGGGCAAGCTAAGGCGGTAACATCTAATTCACTATTTATTTGTAATAACGCTTTTGGATAAGCGTTGCTGTTTATAGTTCCTTCTGTACCGATAATACCAATTTTATTGTTTTTTGTAACCTTTATTGCAGCCCTTGCACCCGGTTGAATGACTCCAATCACAGGAATGTTAAGTTCTTTTTTTAGTTCATCTAACGCAAATGCAGTTGCTGTATTACAAGCAACTACGATCATTTTAATATTTTTAGTTAGTAAAAAGCTTACCATTTCTTTAGTAAATTGAATAACTTCGTGTTTCGGCCGAGGACCATATGGACATCGTAGCGTATCTCCAACATAAATGATTTCCTCATTCGGTAACTGGCGCATTATTTCATAGGCGACAGTAAGTCCTCCAACCCCTGAATCAATTACTCCTATTGCCTGATCCAATTTTTCACCTCATTTGTTTGTGCGAACGTCTCTATTTTACCATAGGAAAATATTTTTTTGGAAAAATAGATGTTCGTCCAAGGCTTTTATACGCACTGATTTTCATTTTTTTCATAAGTTATAGTGACTAAATAATTCCCTTCAGATTGCATCTCAAATGACAGCAAGGAGGGGTACCATTTGAACAACTCAAACGAATATAAGCAGAACAAAATACTAACAAAGAGGGAAAAAGAGGTATTTGAGATACTAGTTCAAGATAAAACAACGAAAGAAATAGCAGAGGAATTATTTATATCAGAAAAAACTGTTCGTAACCATATATCAAACGCAATCCAAAAACTAGGTGTTAAGGGAAGAGCCCAGGCAGTAATTGAACTTATTCGGATGGGAGAATTAAAGTTATAAAACAGAAAACATTTTATAATATACCAAT